>JAULTB010000032.1:0-13778 GCA_038801655.1 Candidatus Methanosuratincola thermotaenarum
AAGGCGCTGAACAACAGGGACCAGAAGCCGACCCCTGGAGCAATGGCTGCAGGAGGCGCAGCAAGGATGGGCGAAGGGCAGGGGAAATAAAAAGAGGAAAAGTGGTTTTACTTCGGGAGTATCACCTTGTCGATGGCATGGCAGACCCCGTTGTCTACCTCGATATCGCCTTGCACAATCTTCGCGTCGTTCACGAATAGGGCTCCGCCCTTGAATTCAAGCTTGACTGATTGACCTTGGACGGTCTTAAGCTCCTTGATCGCCTTAAGCTCGACGAACGGGTATTTCCCCGCCGCAACATGGTACGTAAGCACCTGCTTGAGTTTGGGGATATCCTTCAGCAGCGAATCGACCGTGCCCGGAGGCAGGGCAGCGAAAGCCTCGTCCGTCGGGGCGAAGACTGTGAAAGGCCCTTTGCCCTTGAGCGTGTCGACCAGCCCGGCCGCCTTGACCGCTGCGACTAGCGTGTTGAACTTGCCGCTAGCTACAGCTGCATCAACTATATCTGGCAAAAACAACCCCCCTGACAAACTCCTCGCCATCCCAATTATGCTTTACTACGAGGCTGGCAGAATTGTAAGGGGTGAGCTTCAGCCTTGCGGATAGCAAGAAAGTCCATGAAAATCGTCGGATAGAGAAAGAAACATTGCGACGGGGAAAGGTTCCGGCATCACAACCTTGCTCTTTCGGGCTGTCTCCATAATTTTCGTTGGGCAGGGCGGGCTTTCCCCAAGGAATTTTAGGCAGCAAGCAAGAATTTACCTGAGCCATGCCTTTCACGCCATTCCACCTCGGCCCGGGGCTGCTGATTGGGATGCTGTTTTTGAAGTACTTGGATCTGCCTGCGCTCCTGGTGGCTTGCGTTATTCTGGACGTCGAGCCGCTACTCGTCATCCTGACAGGCACGGATTACCCACTCCATGGGTTCTTCCACACATTCCTAGGCGGGTCCGCAGCGGCGGTAGTCCTCTCCTTTGCGATGCACAAGATGAGCGGCTATGCAGGAAGGATTGCCAGAGCGTTCGGCATATCGCAGGCGCCCACGTTCCGCACAGTCTCGGCAGCGTCATTCCTGGGGATCTACCTCCACATCCTTCTGGACGCTCCGCTCTACCCAGACATCAAGCCCTTCTTCCCGATCGGGACCAATCCGCTCTTCTTCCCCCAGGCGTCAGGAGCGATCTACGCATCCTGCGCAGTCGCCTTCCTTCTGGGGGTTGCAGCATACTCTGCCAAGGTTTTTGCCCACAACAGGCGCCCAAAGCCAGGATGCTAGGAGGGTGTGCCGATTTGGATGGGTTCTACCTTAGGCAGCACAGGCTCCCGGATTGGCGTTGCCTGGAGCAGTGGTTGGCGTTCGAACTAAAATCTGCCCAAAATCAGAAATGGTGAAAATAAGTTAAACCCTCGGCCCAAAACTAGATCGGTATGAGCTTCACATTCACGAGGTTGAGGCTCTCCAATACAGAGTCCGTTGTGACGAGCGTCCCCTTAAGCATCTTCGCAGCCGCAAGCAGGTACGCATCAGTCAGGGAAAGGATGCCTTTGTGCCTGCATTTGAGCCCCCCTGCCATATGCGTGAGTTGCTGATCCATGGGGATCACCGATATGCCCGAATTCCTGATGGAGGCTTCCCGGATGGCAGCTGTTTCCCTGCCGAACCGCTCGCATGTCTTGTAGTAGAGCTCCGCCATGTTCATCTCGCAGGTGTAGCCCTCTGCCCTCCCGTTTGCGATCTCGATGAAGAATGACCTGGCTTCCAAATCGCCTGCGAAGTAGAGGAGCATCGGCCCAGTATCTAGCACATACTTACCCTTCACCTGATGCCTCCCTCCTCCTCTCCTTGTGGAGCTCCCTCACCATCTCGAGGACCTCGTCTCTGGATTTGGCGTCCGCGCCAAAGAGGCTTTCAAGAGGGGCGATCGGGATCAGCATTACGCCGCCGTCAGTCTCTATGAATTCGACTCGAGAGCCTTTCCTGAGGCCGTATTTCTTGCGTATCCTGGCGGGTATCGTGACCGTGCCTTTTTCGGTAACAGTATGAGACAACTCGAGTACCCCATACTTTCATGTAAAAAGTATCCATTTTTCTTTATATGTATTTCATTCTGGAATGGCTGCCTGCAGCACCAGCACGGCTTACGATGCGGCTCATCTCCATGCAGCTGCGGATAAGCGTCTTGTTCTTGTGACCGACAGCGCAAGGCTAAGGGATAGGACTGCGGCGATGGTCAAGTCGAACAGAGGCAAGGAGTTTGAAGCGGCATCAGAATAGGCAGTCAAGCGGGCAGACCCCAAGGACGTGAAGAGTCAACCTACAGCCGAAAATATCGAATAAAGGATCGAATGAGAAGGAATAAGTTGCCGGAGGTTCAACCTATGAGCGGTTTTCTTATCCTTTTCGTTTAGAAGCAATCATTAACGGCTTTCCCAGAACCACAGAGAGGGTTATAAGTCCTAAAAGCAAATCTTATTGAGATAACCATGGTGAGACTCACATTCTACGGCGGGGTTGGCGAGATAGGCGGGAACAAGATCCTAATCGAGGACCGCAAGACGAAGATTTTCCTGGACTTCGGGCAGTCGTTCACCTTTGGTTCTGGCTTTTTTGTAGACTATTTGCAGCCCAGATCCCTGAGCGTGCTGAAGGACCTTTTCGAGTTCGACCTCCTACCCAAGATCAGGGGGCTCTATGCAGAGGGGCTGCTGGAGGGGACTGGGCTCGAGTACAAGGAGCCGGAGATCGATGCTGTGCTCCTCTCGCACGCCCACTTTGACCACTGCCAGCACATCTGCTTCGTCGATCCGAAGATACCCATCTTCCTGGGCGAGGGGACGAAGATCTTCCTCGAGTGCATGGAGACAACCAGTAACTCCTGCGACTACGGCGAGCACGATTACATGACCTTCAGGAGCAGGACCGCAATAAGCATAGGGGATATCGAGGCGGAGCCGATCCATGTAGACCACTCCATCCCAGGAGCCTACGGGTACTTGGTCGAGACGTCGGAGGGCACAATCGCGTACACGGGGGACCTGAGGGCGCACGGACCCAGGAAGGACATGACCGAGGAGTTCGTGGAGAAAGCTGCAGCAGCCGAGCCTGTTGCGTTGATATGCGAGGGTACAAGGATGGAAGAAGTCGAGAGGAGGCAGAACTATTCGGAAGCGCAGGTCAGGAAGAAAGGGGCGGAAGTCGTTGCCGGAACTGACAAGATAGTGTTTGTGATGAGGTACAGTCGGGACATAGACCGCTTCAGGACCTTCTACGAGATCGCGAAGGATAGCGGCAGGGAGCTGGTGATCTCGCCCAAGAATGCATACTTGCTGGGCAGGCTGATTGAGGACGAGCACCTGGACGTCCCGGACCCGCGGACCGACGGGATCATACGGGTCTACTACAAGAGGAAGAAGAGCGGCACCTACGACGACGCGGACTACTTCAAGTGGGAGAGGGAGTACCTGGACAGGATGATCACATGCGAGGAGATCAGGAAGAGGCAGAAGGAGTATCTGATGGAGCTCGACTTTTACCAGCTGACAGAGCTTATAGACATCAGGCCGGAGAGGGGAGCGCACCTCATCAGGAGCATGAGCGAGCCTTACAGCGAGGAGGACGTTTCGGAGGAGGTGCTCCAGAACTGGGTGAAACATTTCGGGCTCGAGTTCCACCAGTTGCACGCATCCGGTCACCTAAGCAAGGAACAGCTCAAGCAGTTGGTCGAAACGATTACGCCGAAGAAGATATTCCCGGTGCACACGGAGAACCCCCAGTTGTTCAAGAAGAGATGGACAAATGTAGTAGCCACAAGATGCAATGCAGCTATTGTGTTGAATTAGATCCCAAAAAGATATAAAAACAAAATTAGCGAAAGCCTCTTATTCTGAAACAATTATTTTTTGTTTGTGATTGGATTGGGAAATGCTAAATTCGAATTCAGTTTGAAGGTAACAGAAACGGTACTTGAGGAATTAGACAGGGCAGAAGCATTCATAAAGATAGCAATGTTTCAAATACATAGGTCTGAAATTTTTGAAGTTCTAAAAAGGAAACTCATACAAGGGGTAAAAATAGAAATAATTACACTTCCTTATGATTCGATAAAGGAAAAAATAAGAAAAGATGTGCAAGAACGTTTTGAAGATCTTAGGAGACATGGTGCGACAATTTATTTTTGCAGGTGGAATATAGGTGATCCTTCTAGAACAACTACAGCAGTTGGGCGTTGGTATTCTTTTCATGGCAAAATGATAGTTACAGACAAGTGTAGCATTGTGCTTACCGCTAATTTCACAGAGGAAAAAGAGCTTGATGCAGCAATAATATTTAGGGATAATAAAAATAAAAAAGAAGAATTTATAAAAGCGTTCAATTTTCTTATTGATTTATTTATAATACCAGAAGGAGAGACTTTAGGAACAATAAAAGACAAGATCCGCAAAATAACTGGAAACGATGAACGATTTTTTGAGCTTCCAGCAGAAATACCAGATTTACACAGAAACTTTTGGATCACAGACTATCCAAGTGAAATGTGTCCAATAACAAACAACATTGAGGAAAAACTTTACATAGCTCCTTTTGATTGCAGAGGCAGAAATATGCTTGAGAAGGTAATCGAGGAAGCCAATGAATTTGTTTACCTCTCAACAGAAACATTCACTGATCCAGATTTTTCAGTTTTTTTGATAAAGACAGCAGTAAACAAAAAACTAGAACTTAAAGTAATTTGCGGAATATTTAGCATGGATTTCAACGACAGAGTAAATGAAATGCTTAGAGAAATGATAGCCCAAGGAATTGATATTCGAAGTCCGAATGACAAAATTCATGGGAAATTAATAGTGACTGAAAAGGCGGTTGTCGTAAGCTCTATCAACCTCAACAAGATGAATTTGGGTTTTAGTAAAAGCAAGCACGTATGGAGGGGCAATACTGAAACAATTCTTGTTACAAGGGATCAGAATTTGATCAGGGATGCAAAAAAGAATTTTCTTGAGATATTCAATCTTTGCAACGACGTGGAAGAAAAATTATCTCAAAAACTCGAGGATATTGCAAAGGAGATACTTGGCGAGATATATCAACTCAAGCCTAATCCGGAAGCACGATCTTTGTTCGCAAAATTGGTGTTAAAACATCAGATAAATGCAAAAAAATTCCCCATACAGTTAGGAAACCTAACCAACTTACTTGTTCGTAAATGCAATAGAATTTCGGTGACTAAGAATGACATCATTTCAGCATTGACATTATACATGCTTTCAGAGAGCAAGCAGAGTTTTAATCAGCTTCAGGAGAGAATAAAAGATTTTGATGAGGACGTCAATATCAGTGCGATCCTACTCGGTCTAGAAAGCTACAATCTGATAACGCAAGAGAATGAATTTTATAAGTTAAATCTCCAAGAGTTGCTAAGGGGGGGATCAAACCATGGATACAGTCTGTGAAATAATTGAAGGGGACTGCCTAGAATTTATCAAGAAAACAGATAAGATGTTTGATCTCTCGTTTGTTGATCCCCCATTTAATCAAGGCAAAGATTACGATAATCATGATGACACACTTGACCCTGAAAGATATTGGAGCTGGATGACGGAAGTTTGTAGTCGGATCTACGAAAAGACCAATGATGGTGGAGCAATCTATTTCATGCAAAGAGAGAAAAACACACAATTTGTTCTTGAAGCACTCTCCAAATCTAATTGGACTTTTCAGAATTTGATAATTTGGAAAAAAAAGACTTCAGCCGTACCAGGTTCTTTCAGATACGGAAAACAATACCAGATAATTGCATTCTGCACAAAAGGAGAGAGACCGAGGGTTTTCAACAAACTTAGAATAAACCCTCCCCTGCTTATTACTGAAAAATATAAACGACCAAATGGAATTTTCGTAACAGATGTTTGGGATGACATAAGAGAACTTACTTCAGGGTATTTTGCCGGCGACGAGGCGCTTAGGTTACCAACGGGAGAACGCGCTCATAAACAACAATCACCTATCAGACTTTTGGCAAGAATCATATTATCATCAACAAATCCTGGCGATTTTGTGTTTGATCCTTTTGCTGGAACAGGTACGACACTCATTGTGGCAAAACAACTAGGCAGAAACTCAATAGGAGTTGAGCTTTCGCCTCGCAATGTTGAACTAATAAGAAAAAGAATCGAGAGATTAAGGAAGAGCGACGATATATCCTCTGTAAGAGAGGATTACATCTTCACTGAAAATCTAGATAAAATTTGGCCGTTGAAAGGAAAAAAACAAGTAGCTCTTGATGAAGTTTTGCAAAAACATGCTTAATTTATTAAAACATAGTTTTATTATTTAATCTTAATCACGGTTGATATTTATGAAATGGTTGGTTATAAAAAGTCTGTCAAACGACAAAATTGAATGTGTAGTTGACGAAGGGAGAGCGGATGAAGTCATAGAGAAGCATGAGAGCTACATTAACGATGTAGCACTTGTGCCTCTTGATGTAGTTCTTGAAGCACTTAAAAAAGCAAAAAAACGAGGAATAATCAAATTCAAATAGAATGGACTGCTTGAAGTCCCCAATAGTTCCATTAAACAATGACCACAGGCCCCACGACACCCTTCACGTTTACGGTAAGGCTCCAGACAAGGGCGTTAGAATGCAATGACTTCTTTTGGGGCAAGTATTCTGAGATTGAAAGGAATATTGGGATACCACTGAATGTGAATATCCCTAGCAAGCCGAACAGCTCAGAAAGAAAGAAAAACGACGCAAAGCAGATCATCTTGAGCGAGCCAAGGGGGTCTACCGGTGTCTGATTTCCTGAGGGAGCGGATCCTTCTTCTCCTCGCGATAAAGGCGCCCGAAGCCAAGATAGATCTAAACCACATCCACGAGAAAGTCTCCAGGGACGTGGCATGTGCGGGCGGGGAAGCCTCCAAGCAGGACCTTGAGCGGGAGCTCAGGGAGCTGGATGCAGAGGGGCTGGTCGAGAATAGAGGAGGGCTATACTACATCACGGAAAACGGGCGGTCGGAGCTGAGGTCCAGGCTGCCGGCTGTCTCGGGCAAAATGAACCTGTCGTACCGGATGGTCCTTGCCGCAAAGGAGTACTACCCGAGGGTGGCTGATCAGATCCTGCCTTTCCTGAGAGGGAGGGCAGTTAGCGTGATCAAGGTCTTCAGCGACGACTCGGACCCATTAACCAAGGTGAAGCCGCTCTTCGTAAGGTACGCCAAGTACAAGCCGAAGCCCACGTTCATAGAGATCGGGAGCAAAGAAAGCCTGATGAGGTATGTCGATGACCATGCCGTAGACTTCGTCCCCTACGTGCACAGGATTGGGGCGAAGGAGCCTGACTGGCTAATCATCGATCTGGACGCCGGGGAGGGGCTCAAGTCGGCGGCAGGAGGTTTCCTGGCGGTGAAGCTCGTCGCTGAGAAGGTCTTCCGGCTGCTCGAGGGCTGCGGAGTCGAGCCAGCGGTGAAGTTCAGCGGGTCGAGGGGGATGCAGGTTTGGGCTTCGCTAGACAACTCGGGGATGCCCAAGGGGGATCTCTTCGCGCACTACAGGAGGATTGTCCAGCTCATCCAGGCGAAGGTGGAGGCAGAGATATCCAGGGAGGGGATCCCGGAGGGGCTTGCTGAGGATGTGGAAATCGCAGGGGGGCTAACGACAGCCAAGGTTGCAGGGAAGGGAGGGCGCGCCAAGAAGGTCCTTCTGGACTGGAGCTCAATGAAGCCAATGGGCGATGTGAGGGCGCCCTTCAGCATGCACTACAAAACCGGGCTGGTATCCTGCCCAGTGGATCCAAAAAGGATAATGCAGTTCGACCCGTCAGAGGCATTGCCCGAGAAGGTCGCCGAGGGCGCTGAGAGGCTCGGCAGGCTGTTCGTGTTGGAAAAGGCAAGCCCCGAGAGGCTGCTCAAGCAGATCGGTCTATAGTCCGAGGGTTAGCATCCGACAAGAGGCGGCTGCCAGGTAGTTCAAAGCATCTCATGATCAATAGTAGAAATCGCAAAAAATTTGAGCTTGGCTGCAACAGTATCGATCGGATTGCAATGTTTCCTTTATTTTATTCATTTTAGGGTGTTTTGTTAGGGAGAGGTATAAAATTGACGGAATGGGGGTGAAAGAGGATCAAAATGAGGGTAGGGATCGCATTCCCGCTTTTGGCAACCCTGCTCTTCTTTTTGGCGGCATCCCGCCCTGCGCTATGCGCGCCAGCTGCGGGCTCTTTGACCCGGGTGTATGGGACGGTTTCTGGCTCTTTTCAGGAATGGCAAGGTGGCACATCCATCTTGCAAGGCAGCGATATCTCGGTTGAAGGCAGCACTGTTACAATCTCAGGGGGAAACATAACAGTTTATGGGAGCCTCACCATCCAAGACGCGATCATTTCAGGCGGGGCGGACGTTTCCATACTCGTCGCCGGGAATGGGCGCCTCAAGACGAATAATTCGAGGCTCGCCCCAGAGATCAGGCTGGTGGTCATGGATTCGGCTGAAGCCGAGATCTATGGATCTCAGGCGTTCATTGTGGAATGCCGCAATTCATCGAAAGTGAAAGTCATCCGGTCCCAGGTCAGCCAGATCCGTGTCTTCGACGATTCGGTCCAGTACCTCGAGGGCCTATTCGGGATGATGACTGATGTCGACAAGTACAGGACTTCGTACAGCCCTTGCCCGCGGACAGAGATATACAACTGCTCCCTACGTTCCGTAAGGGAATGGGGCGAGGGATCTTCTTTGCTGAGCGTGGCGCACTCGAGCATCGGCTTTCTCCAGACCAGGGGTCGGACTGAAATCACTTTCGACAACATGAGCGTAGTTTGGAACTGGACCCACAACGGGAGCCTTGTCTGGTTGCGCAGGCAGCACGACCACATCGGCAATTGCATGATAGTTTGGGGCGAGACCTATGCCGGAGGGGAGATAGACAGCAACGGGGCGGAGATTGTGATAAGGCAGCTCGAAGTAGTTGACAGCCCCCCTGCGCAATTGCCGCCGGGCATGCTCAGCGCCGGGAAATTCATAAACATGACTCTCTACGGTCCCAAGTGGGCCAAGAAAGAGACGATGTGCTTCATCAATTTCACAGGGAATCAGGTTGCTGGTTTGGACCTGTCCACCCTGAAGATCTACAGCTACACGCCAGGGTCTGGATGGCAGTAGCTCCAAGAGACTGGCGCGGACCTGGTCGGGCAGGGCGTGTGGTGCAACATATCTTCTGAGGAAGAGGAATTCAGTGCATTTTTGGCTGCGCTTGGGGCAACGATCCCAGGAGGGGCTGCGCCCGAACTGGCATCGCAGTACTTCGACACCGGCCTTGCCCTGGGGCTGGCTACAGCCATCTTGGCTTCAGTCGCTGCAGCTGCGTACATCAGGCACATCAGGCGCACCAAGGGCTGAAAAAATGGGTAACGCCTCACGGAGGCTACCGAATTCCGCCGATAGGATATGCAGAGCCTTTGCTGCTGTTTGGGCTTGCTGTTGCTTCGGTACGAGAGGAGGGGCATGCGGCAATACTGACCGCCTGGCGGGCAAGGAGCGTTCTTCCTGATTCTGTCTTTTTCTTATAAGCAGGATTCCAACAGGCATCTCCCGGACGAATGATCTAGTCCCGGATCCCGCCTCACTCATCGGGGCTCAGATATGCTTATCCGTAGCCTAGCCAATATTCCCAGCAACCATAATGATCGGGTGAAGTAGAGGTCGGGTGGAGGGGGGCAGAGTTTCTATGGGCAAGGGGGTCTTTGGCGATATCCCGCGCAGCATTATGCTGATGATCATAATACTCGCGATCAACAACTTTGCCTTCGGCTACCTGATGGTCTACATCTCAGCATACCTCCCTGAGATCGGCGTGCCGGCAACTACCGTGGGGCTCATGCTGGGTATGGAAGGGCTCACAATGGCTGTAATGGCAATACCATTCGGCATCATCTCGGACCGGAAGGGCAGGAAGAACCTGCTCATTGCCGGCTCGCTTGGGCCCTTCCCGATGTTCCTGGCTTTCGCCCTCACGACCGACGCCGCAGTAATGATCGTAGCCGCAGCGCTCGGCGGGCTGTTCGAGGGGGTCTACCTCGCGACTGTGAATGCGCTGATCGCAGACCAGACCCCACTCAAGGACAGGAATGTGGCGTTTACCCTCTCATTCATCCTCGGTGGAGCAGGCAGCGCGCTCGGGATGGCATTCCCGTTCTTCTTCCCTCAGCTGGGCAGCCTGATCGGGGTCGAAAAGGCAGCGCTGCACTCGGGGCTGCTTTGCTTGTTCGCTATCTTCAGCCTGGCCACCCCACTGTTCCTCTGGTCAATACTGAGGGGAGTGAAGGAGGCAATAAGGGGGTCTCCCGGGGCGTGGAGGGGCAAAGGGCTAGGGATGCTGCTCAAGTTCTCGGGCATAAACAGCATCATAGGGCTTGGTGCAGGCTTCATCATACCGCTCATACCGACCTGGCTCTACCTCAAGTTTGCAGTACCCGACTCCTTCAGCGGCCCTATTCTGGCAATCGCAAATGCGACAATCGGCTTTGGCGCAGCCTTCAGCCCCAAGCTGGCATCCAAGCTCGGATCCGTCAAGTCGATAGTCCTCACCCAAGGGCTCTCTCTCGCGTTCATGGTCACCCTGGCATTCATAGGGGACTTCTTCACAGCGGCCTTGCTGTACGTGATTAGGACGGGGCTGATGAACATGGCATCCCCCCTGCTGGACGCGTACCTCATGGGGATAGTCCACCCTGAGCAGCGCGGCTTCGCCAGCTCGCTGAACTCGGTCATATGGAGGATCCCGAACAGCATCACGACAATAATCGGCGGGGCAATACTGGCTTCAGGCAACTTTGAGCTGCCATTCCTCGTGGCAGGGTCGTTCTATGCGGTCGGCATATCCCTCTTCTACCTGAGCTTCAAGGACGTCAAGCAGATCGGCTAGAGGGCTGCATGCAGCAGCCAGGGCAATTTTTTTGTGCGCAATCGCAGGAGATAATACCGGAAGTCAGCCTTTATGGAAGGGGGACCAACAGGGAGAATATTTGTCGTGCATGAGCACCATGCCCGCCGCCTGCACTACGACCTGAGGCTCGAGAAGGACGGCGCGCTCAAGAGCTGGGCTGTGCCCAAGGGGATCCCGCTAGAGAAGGGAGTCAAAAGGCTCGCGATCCAGGTGGAGGACCACCCGCTGGAGTACGCTGGCTTCGAGGGGGCGATACCTGAGGGCGAGTACGGCGCGGGGGAGGTCAGGATATGGGACAGGGGGCAATACGAAGCGCTGTCTTGGGATGAAGGGAAGATCGAGGTCTCATTCATGGGGAAGCTCTTGACTGGCAGGTATGCGCTGGTCAGGTTCAGCAAAGCCGGGGAGAACCAGTGGCTCATATTCCGGACCGGGTAGAGTCCTCAGTGATTGGGAAAAGCGGAAGTGGGGAGCATGATCGGGACCACCAGTTTTGGGGCAGGCAGGGCAGTGTCCGTCAAGGAGCCGTCTGGGAAGGGCAAGGCAGTCGTATACTGGATGCAGGGCGCATTCAGGGCCTCGCATAACGAAGAAGAGGCCGATCACCGCCAGGTTGAAGACCCCCAGGGGAGACGCGATCAGGAATGACATGGCGATCCTGAATGGGACGCCGATGTTAATCAGCCCTATCAGCGCAGGTATCGTTGAGCAGGAGCAGAAAGGCAGCAGGCCCCCGAATGCGGTGCCCAGGACGTTCCCGAAGAGCCCCTTGCCGTACCTTGAGAGGATACGCTCAACCTTGTCGGGCGGGACATAGGCAGTGATCAGGCCTATCAGAAAGCTTATGCCAAGAAACAGGACGCTCAGCTCAATCGAGATGTAGGCGAACCAATACCCTGCGCTGATTAGCTGGTCCTCAAGCATGGGAATGCCTTCTAATGGTCTCTGTATTGACTGCTGGTTTTAGCCGCAGCACCCGCACGATCCTGTTGAGCCGGAGACCAGCATGTTCTCCTCGCTGAGCTTCTTCCAGCACTCTTGGCAGACCATCAAATAGCCCAGCTCCTTGTGGTTCGCCTCGAGCAGGCTTACCCCGCTCCTGTTGCATACTGCACATTTAGACTCCTCTTCCGGCACGATATGCACATCGCAGCACGGTGCCTTACTTTTTTTAATCAAGCGCACGATCCATCACCATATATAGAGGCTCTATATATGTCTGGCATATAAAGTTTAGCTTTCTTCGATGATCCTGTTGAGGAAGGGCACCACTTCCTTCCAAGCAGCATACGCCACTGAGTAGGCATTTTCCCCCTTCTCTGTGAGTTCGTAAATGACTCGGCGCCTGCCTTCGACGATTTCAGTTTTAGCCCTGACGTATTCGCCATCTAGAAGCTCCTTGAGGATCGGATATATCGCGCCGTAAGTAGGTATGCAGCAACCCCTCGTGAACTCTGTCACCTTTTTCAAAATTACATAGCCGTGTACAGGCCCTTGCTTCAAAGTCCTTAGGACGAGGAATTTTGAAAGCCCCATGTTGATCAGAGATTTCCAGTACTCTTTCTCTTCAAGAGGCATTATTTCCAACCACCATATTTTGCGGCAATTACCCAATAATATTTTTCTCAATTGTGACACGGCACCACTTTCAATACTCCTGAGGGACATAAAGTTACTAGCGAGTGTCGCAAAAACATAATGAAAGAAGAACTGCAGAGGTACTTCGGTAAAAAACGAGCAGTCCAAATAGCAGTAGATGTCCCCCTCAATCTATGTTCATTTCATTGGCAGCGTTTATGCCCAGTTCCAGCAATCTTTTTTATTTCACCGTCTAACAAGTCTGATCGATTGATATGCAAGTCTTTGAGGCAATTCTGAGGAGGAGGTCTGTCAGGTCTTACTTGCCAGACCCGGTTCCGCAGGAGAAGCTTGACAGGATACTAGAGGCGGGGAGGTTATCGCCTTCGGCTATGAACAGGCAGCCTTGGCACTTCATCGTGGTCACCGATCCGAAAAAGAGGGAAGAGCTGGCGCACGGCAAGTTCGCGTGGATGCTCAAAGAGTGCCCTGTTGTCATAGTGGGTTGCGGCGACAAGGAGTCTTCCCCAAAGTGGTACAAGGTAGACACCGCGATAGCGCTCCAGACAATGGTCATAGCAGCCACGGGCGAGGAGCTCGGAACTTGCTGGGTAGGTAGCTTCGACGAACCCAAGGTGAAGGAAGCCCTCAAGATACCGGACAAGTACGAGGTCGTCGCGATGCTGGCTGTGGGATACCCAAAGGACGGCTTCAGCCTGACAGGGGCAATAACTTCAATTCTCAGGAACAAGAAGAAGACGGGGGAGATAGTTAGCTACGAGGAATACGGGAATAGCCGGCGGGCATGAGGCTAAATCCGCACTCCATTCCCCATGCGGATCACTCTTCAGGAAAGCTTTGACCGGGCATGAAAGAGGGATCCTCGGATCCGAGGGGTTCAGAGTCTATCTCGACAGCGACTTCGTTCCTCCGCATGAACCAAGGTGTGTAGGGGGGTTGTAGAGCATTGTAAAAATCCCGCCCTTGGTCCTGATCCCCTCCTTCGAGAGGGTGGCCAAGAGCTCCCTCGATTTCTCTTCGAACTTCGACTGTGACCACCTTCCCGAGAAACGGATGACGGCTACAGTCCGGGCAGGGATCTGGACTATCCTGATCCTGGTGTCCAGAGGCTCAGGGGCGGTTTCAAGCGTGTATGACGAAGGGAGCACAAACGACATTGAGTTTGAGTCCGAGATTACCGGCGCGGTCATGGCAATTTTTTCCGATATCACGGGCACGGTCATCGAGACCTTCTTCTTC
>JAULTB010000033.1:0-12576 GCA_038801655.1 Candidatus Methanosuratincola thermotaenarum
ACTACGCGCCAGGGACGGAGCACGAGGTCTTCGCCAAGGTCGGCGGGACAGGCTGGGTGGAGCTGATGGACTTCGGACTCTACAGTCCTGTTGCGCTGGCGCGTTATGGGATAGAGTACCCAGTCCTTAACATAGGGATAGGAGTGGAGAGGGTGGCGATGCTCCTCCACGGCTACAAGGATGTCAGGGAGCTCTCCTATCCGCAGTTCTACGGCGAGTGGGTGCTCTCGGATGCCTCCCTTGCCAGGCAGCTCTCGTTCATCGAGGAGCCACTTACCGAGGAGGGCAGGGCAGTCGAGAGGGCCATAGTGGAGGCGATTGAAGGGCACAGGGACGCGGAGAGCCCCTGCGAGTTCATAGCATACGAGGGCAAGGTCTCTGGCAGGGAAGTGAAAGTCCAGGTTTACGAGCCTGATCCCGGCGTGAGGCTAGTCGGGCCAGCCGCATTCAACGAGCTGGTGGTGTACAGGGCTAACATACTGGGCATCCCCCCGAATGGGATGGAAAACGTTGACCTAGTGAGGGCAGCAAGGTCGGCTGGCGTCAGGACAGGCATAAGGTACGTCGATGCAGTCGCAAAGATGGCGGCGTCGAGGATCGAGAGACAAGGCCAAGCAGAGATAAGGGTCAGGATGGTCAAGCTACTGAGCGACATAAACCTGAAGGTTTCGGAGGTCGGGCTCAGGTACATTTCCAGCAGGCAGGGGAAGATAGACGTAAGAGGACCCGCGTTCATCGGCGTCAAGTCCGAACTGGTGACCGATCAGAGCTGAAGGTGTTGAAGGAAAAGCCAGCAACTCAGAAGGGGGCAGCGAGGCATCCCCATCCAACACCATTTCGACATCGAGAAGGCAAGGAAGGCGCAGCGCTCCCTAGCCAAGATGGTATCGCTGGCACCGCCAGACGAAATCCATTCAATCTGCGGGATGGACGTATCCTACAGGGGAGAGGAGGGGGTCGCGGCGGCAGTCATAATGAGCTACCCTGAAATGGAGGAGATCGAGGCAAAAACCTATCACGGTAAGGCGCCTTTGCCATACATGCCCGGCTTCCTTGGGTTCAGGGAGATGCGGTTTTTGGCCCCGCTGCTCTGGAGGCTTGCCACAAGGGCCTCTGCCTACATAGTTAACGGGCACGGTGCATTCCATCCCGAGGGGCTCGGGGCAGCGTCACACTTCGGGGTCGCCTTCGATGTCCCCACCATCGGCGTATGCCTCTCACCCCTCTCGTTCGAAGGCGGATGGGTGAAGGGGAGTCGCCTCATCGCTTACGGCAAAGAGGTGGGAGGCTTAATCCGCGGCCCTGGAGGCGGGAGGCTGTTTATCAGTGTCGGGCACAGGATGAGCCCAGATCGCGCGTTGGAAATTGTGAAAAGGTGCATGAGGGGGCACCGGTTACCAGAGCCTTTATTTCTCGCGGATCTATACAGTAAGAGATCCATGGAGGGCAGATCCGTAATTGGAAAGTGATCTCTGGTTCGCGCTCCTCCAGATCTTCAAGATGGGGGGGCACACAAGGCAGATATTGCTTGGCACTTCGGACTTCGGTAGGATGATTGGCGTCTCGCAGCAGACGGCATCAAGGCGCCTCCTCGAGCTCGTGGAGGGGGGGTTCATAACGCGTGAACTGACGCCCGACGGGCAGCTTGTTATGATAACCGAGAAGGGGATGGATGCGATAAGGGAGGTCTACAATACCCTGAAGATGGGGCTCGAAGGCATTGATAATGTCAAGTTCCTCAATGGTTACGTCTTTTCGGGCTTCGGGGAAGGCGCGTACTACGTCACTAAGAGCGGCTACAGGGAGCAGTTCTCCCAGAAGCTTGGTTTCGCCCCATTCCCAGGCACCCTGAACCTTAGGCTCAGGTCGTCGGCAGACATAAGGGCAAGGAATGAGCTCGAGGCACTCCCGGGGATAATCATAAAGGGCTTCACGAACTCAGAGAGGACCTACGGGGATGTCAAGTGCTTCCTGGCGAAGGTGAACGACACCTCGGACGGGGCAGTACTGATGATACACCGGACACACTACGGCAAGGAAGTGCTTGAGATAATTGCACCAGAGAACCTGAGGAAGAGGTTCGGGCTCAGGGACGGGGATATGGTCCAGCTGAAGGTCTTTCTGAACCGCGACCATGTGGCGTAGAGTCATTTGGTTTGATTTTTGGACGCAGGGTTTGCAGAGTTAAGGAGGGCCCTGATCTTCGAGGAGCTTATGTCGCCATACTTGCCGAGCTTGACGATCTCGCCTCGGAACCCCTCCCGGCGGAGCACTTCTGCAAGATCCTCCTGATCGTACCCAAGGGCGACTATGTCAGGCATCAGGGACTCGAGGATCGCCTTCGTGTCGAAGTCGACACCGCCCAATACTGCCCTGTCTACTGGCTTCAGCGCCTCCACAAGTTCCCTCCTGTGCTCTTCGTTCATCACAGGCGCCCTACCCTTCCGTTTCAGGATCGTGGAGTCCCTCGCCACGACCACTATAAGCTCTCCGCCTAGGCCGGCCAGCTTCTTGGCCTCTTCGAGGTAGCGGAGGTGTCCGTAGTGCAGGAGGTCAAAGCACCCTGCGGCAAGAACGCGCTTCCCCGTTCACCTCACCCCCATCACTCCGGACCAGAGCTCAACTGGCAGTGGTCCCGAAGGTCCATTCATATCTGAGCCACCCCAAGTTCCTGCATGCATCAATTAAGCCCTCGCAGTAAGCGATGCACACGAGCGCTGTAATATAGTCCTGCTTACTGAAATAATACTTGCTGTCCGCGAAGTAGATTTTAGACAGGCGCAAATTCTCCTCAGCCAGCCTCCGAAGAGGCGGGTCCTCCGGGAGCGAGATCTCCATGGTCTTGAAGACCATTTCCGTTGCTGATATGTACCTTTCGAGTTTCTTCCTAATCTCTTCCTCAAAGCTCAAAGGTATCCCCTCACTAGGTCCTCTTCTGCACCGCCTATGAGAGCCAGCGCCTCTGCTTCCATGAAGTGGAGGCGGCCTGGGACTATCAGCGAGTGGGGGGGAGGTCCGAAATCATGGTCCTTCAGCCTAGCGGCCTTGCCAGCCCTGACGAGCTGGGACGGGGATCCTGCCCTAGCCAAGACTACCATGAGCGTCTCTTCAGAAAGCACGCCGCCCCGCTGCTTTGCTTCCATATCCAGCAGGAGGCGGATCGCCTCGCCCGCCTTCATGAACCTGCCCTCCTCCACTCGGAGGTCGAGGAAGAAGAGTGTGTGGAGTCCGAGGCTCCTATTGATTCTCAGCGTCTCGTAGGGGACCAGGGAGAGCGGCTCAGGGAAGGTAATTGTTGCTGACTTCCCGAACTTGTAGTTTTGGAGTCCCGCAGCCCCGGGTGCCACCGATATTATGGACGGCGCGTTCACCACATCTACCCTAATGCCCTTCTTTATCGCCCTGAGCCTCAGATCGACGTGGGTGGTGGCGACGAAAGGATCTCCGGCCACGAGGAGCGCGACCTCCTTCTCCGCGGCGGCATCCAGCATCCATCTGCCGTCCTCGACTTCCCTCCGGCTGACCACCCGGATCTCTTTCCCGATCATTTTTCCCAAAGATTCCAGGTTCAGCCCGGGCATTATGTTTGTGTAATTCTCAAGCAGCACGATTTCTGCAGACTTTGCAATTTCCAGACCGTGAAGACTGATCCCCTTTTCGTCGTAAAGACCCAATCCTATGAAGGCCAAGGAAGGCATACCAAACCACTCACTGAAGATAAAAGAAGCGATACTTTTAAATTGCACTTCCTAAATGGAAAAGTCGGACGGGCCTGTAGCTCAGTACGGTAGAGCGATGGGCTCTTAACCCATTGGCCAAGGGTTCAAATCCCTTCAGGCCCGCCATAACCAATAAATTTTCAAAATGACTTTCATCGCGGGAGTACTGGTTCTCTTTCTCTTTCCCAGATACTAGTCAAAGGAAATTGCAAGGATCGCTGCAAAATGGCTTGCTTAACGGCTGGGGATGAATGGGCTCAGGATCAGGAAAATTTTTCTGATCCCGCCCGACGGGGCTCCAGCAATCGGGCACTCATTTATCTGTCAAACCAACCTTCCCTTGTGGAAGCGATAGGTCTCGTCCGCTATCTTCATGAGCTCCGGGTCATGGGTCGACAGCAGAACCGTCTTCCCGCTGTCCCTCAGGGAAGAGAAGATCTTGTAGATGATTCGCGAAGTCTCCTCGTCGACGAAGACCGTCGGCTCGTCTGCGAAGATGTATTTCGGCTCCTTGATGAGCGCTCTGACGAAAGCTGCCCTCTGTTGCTCCCCACCGGACAGCTGCTCTACAAGGTGCTCCGCCCTGTCCGCTATGCCGAGCCTCGAAAGCCACTCCCTTGCCTTCCCCTCGTACTCCCACGGGTCGATGTCAGAGGAGTAGAGCGGGAGGAGGATGTTCTCCAAGGTCGTGTACTGCGGCAGCAGGTTAATGTGCTGGAATATGAAGCCAAAGCTCTGCCTCCTGAACATCGTCCGCCAGAAGTCGGAGGCCAGGAGAACATTCTCCCCGTCGTAAAGGATCTCACCTGAGGTCGGCGTGAGTATCAGACCGATCATGCTCAGGAGTGTCGTCTTTCCGCACCCGCTCGGGCCCGTGAGGGCCACGATGGACCTGTCTTTCACCTTTAGGCTGACGTCCAAGACTGCGGCGGTCTCATTGAACTTACCCCTGTTGAATATCTTGGTAAGGTTCCTCACTTCTATCATGCGGCAGCCCTCCTCATCGCCAGCTCGGGGTCGGTGATAGCATTCAGCCAAGCGGGAACCACCGTGGTTATCAGCAGCGGGATCACGGTCACCGCGTATATCGAGAAGACCGACTGGAGGCTCACGTAGACCGGAAGCCTGAACTCCCTGGGGAGGTAAGCCCAGCCAAGCAGGATGTCAACAAGCCCAGGCGCATTCAGGAACGCGGCGTATGAGAATCCCAGAAGCATCCCGAGCGAGGTCGCGAAGAAGCCGAGGACCAGACTCTCGACCAGCCTCACCTCGATGATGTCCAGGGTCGAGAACCCGAATGTCTTAAGGAGTCCGACCTCGAACTGGGACTCGTGCCCCACTACGATGGCCTGGCTGAAGGCGATCAGGGCAATGGCCACGAGGAGTATCGTCCACAGTGTTGTGAAGATCCCGCCCCTGGCGCCGTAGGCTGCCTTGTACCCCCTCAGCAGGAGATCCTGGTCGAGGACGCGGAGGTTCGGTATTGAGTTCATCCTCGATGCGACGGTTGCAGGGTCCTCGGACGGGCTGACGTATACGCAGAGGTCGGTGACCTGTCCTTCCGGCATGCTGAAGAACTTGTTCGCTTCCCCCAGAGACATCAGGATCATGTCGGCGGTGTAGATCGAGGACGCATCCGAGAAGAGCCCGACGACATGGAACTTATTGGCCTCAACAGATTCGCTCAGGAGTATTATGTCATCGCCAACCTTGACGTTCAGCATGTAAGCGAGGAGCTTCCCGATCACGATGTTGCCGGTGCCCTCGTCCTCGGGCGTCAGGAAGCGGCCATCCTCGAGGCTAGTTATCACGCCCCTCGAGTAATCAAGCCCATCGGGATCCAGCCCGACGACCACGAAGGTGTACTGCCCTATCCCGGCGTACCCCCATGTCCGCTTGAGGACCTTCTCGACCCCGGGTATCCCAGAGATCAAGCTGATGTAGGAGGCGTTTATCGGCTCCACCCTCCCGCCCTTGAGGTACTGGAGCGTCAAGTCAGGCGCGGACTGGACGCTCAGTTCGGCCTCCCTCTCGAGCCCGTCCTTCGTGAAGAGGACCGCAGAGATCATCGTCGTTGCGACAAGGAAAGTGATCAGGATTACTGCAGTCCTCATCCGGTACCTCCTTAGGCAGTCAAAAGAATAATTCAGCAGGTTCTTGTGTTTCCTAATCATACATCTCATCCCTTAACAGCAGTGAAATTGAATCCCGGGATCGTCTCCCTGAAGTCCCTGAGTCGCGTCGGGGTGTCTATGAAACTAGACGAGACGATGTAGTCGTAGCCGCCAGGCACGTCGTACAGGGACCTCACAAAGACCTCAATCAGCGGGTTCCTCGTCCCTTCGTAGTTCGTCCCAATCGCGATGCTCGGGAGAGCCACAACCTCCCGGAGCGCCCTGTCGTACTCCCGCATCGACCACTGGTGCTCGCTGTAGACCGAGACCGAGACGAGTGCAGCGGTCAGGACGATTGCCAGAACGGGCAGCAAAAGCACCTTCCTCACTCAACTCCCCCCAGTCGGTATTATTATCAGGTACCTGAAGTCCCCCTCGAACCCCTTGGAAGTGATCTCGACGACATTGTCCACCCCAGCCTGTATGAGCGTCACGAAGCAGCATGAGGCTATGGAAGTGTTAACGACGAGCGTCTGGTTTATGTATGTCTCGCCCAGGGGTATCCCATTGAACTTGACGTCGACGTTGCCTACCTGCCTGATCGCGAGGGGTTGGACTCCGAGGACCATTATTGACTGCCCGCCCGCTCCAGCATAGCCGAAGATATCCCTTATGGTCTGCCCCTCGACAATGGTGAAGTTCTCCGAGACGTAGGTCTGCTGATCGACCCACCCTCTGGGAAGCACGACGGGCTGGAATGGGCTGAAGTAAGGGTGGGCGCTCAGGAAAACCGCCAGCAGGGCAACCACTCCTACGGTCGACACAGTCAGCACGATGAACATTGCCCTGAGGGGTTGTGAGACCTGTCTCATTTTCCGGTCATCTATAGATTCTTTTGACTGTAAATAAACCTTCCACTCCCTACTTTGTTTTCAGAATTCAATTCCAAGGACCCCAGCACTACACCTTTATACGACCCTGCCCATGATAAAAGTGGAAGGTTGAATGAGATATGATCTGGACTCCGCTAACGACGGTCATGACGGTGCTGGGCGTATTTGGCTTAGCTCTGGTCGTTTATGCCTCAGGCAAGGCCTATACGATACACAAGAGAATATCTAGGGCTGGGCTCGAAGAGAAGTACATCCTAGAGAAGAACTACTACCTGCTATCGACCGTTGTCTGGGTGATCTTAGTCTCCAGGATAGTCGCGAGCGGGCTCTTCTGGGCGACGAACGAGAGCCTCATACCGCTCATACCGGGCGCGATGTGCCAGTTCGGGGTCAGCCAGGCGGGGAGCCCCTACTCCTGGATAGACACAGGGGTGAAGCTTGTGGTGATCTTCGCATACGGGATTTGGCTTGTGCTGGACCTCCTCAACCGGCGGGTCAAGGGGAGCCCGCTGCTGCCGTCCCTCTCGAAGATATTCATACTGCTTGTGCCGCTTCTCCTCCTGGACACGATCCTCGACCTTGCTTTCTATTTCACGGTGAGCCCTGTGACTGTGCCATGCTGCAGGACAGTCTTCACCGAGACATCGCCTGTGCCATGCCCGTACTGTTTCGTGTTCCACGACGCGCCGATGTTCCTCGTCGTGATAGTCAGCTACGGACTCTCCATCGCGCTCGTGCTTTGGGGTTTCGTGGTTAGGCACTACACCCTGAAGGTCAGAGAGATGGAGAATGTCGGTAACGACGCTATGAAGAAGCTCGTGACGGTCGCTCTAGTGTTCGCGGTGATCGGGACTGTTGCACTCATACCGGCGATAATCCAGGTGCTGGCGGGAGGACCCATGCTCCACTAGGAGGCGTTGAGATGGTCTCCAAGCGCGCAGCAGCTATAATCGCGGCGGTGATTGCAGGGGTCATCATATCGGCAGCAGCCGTGATCTACCTCAAGGGGCAGCAGGCAGCACTGGTGGAAGAGACGGGAATCACCGTCAGCGGTGTTGAGCTGAACAGGAGGACCAATACCCTCGTCGGGGTCAATGTGACCTCTTCGCTTGACCGGCAAGTAAGCATAAAGTTGGCCAGCCTAGTAAAGATACAGTCAGGCATCGCTGTCGCCTCGAAAGAATTCGCCCCCTTCAGGCAAGTCGCAGCCAATTCCCAGTCCTACATCCCAATTGGGTTCAGCCTGGATCCGGAGGGGGCAGACTACTTCCTGTACCTGACGACTGACAGGGGCACGGTCGTGAAGCACAGGATCTCTTACCCATGATTTTTTCCATAAGCGATTTATAGTTGTGTGATAGATCACGTATTCATGCCGCGGGGTTTCTGCGAACGCTGTAGGAGAGGCTGCGTAGGGAGGAGGCCTAAGAACGTCAACATAGCCAAGGTCCCGGAGGCAGAGGCGCTGGTTCCGGTTCCAAGCGAAAAGACCCCCCCGATCGAGCTCGACCTGGCTGAGCTCGAGGCGATGCGGCTGGTGGAGCTGGAGAAGCTCTCTTATGACGAAGCAGGCATGATCATGGGAGTGTCCAGGAACACGATCTGGCGGCTGGTTGAGAGCGGGAAGGAGAAGATGATAGCCGCTTTCTTCGAGGGAAGGAAGCTCGAGCTGCACAGGGTCTGACCAGAGGCTGAAATGATCTCTTTCCCCGCCAAAGCATTGGAGCTTTTGCTGAGATATAACAAGAACAATTCAACCCAATATTCAAGCCAGCGCATGCGCCAGAGTGGCAACTCCAAGGGTTGCGCAGTAGACTGAGAAAAGGTAGAAACGATCCGAGAGGACTGCACTCTTAACGACCCAAATCGAGGCGTACCCGACAAGGGCAGAGACCAAGAAACCTACAATGTATTCAAATCCGAACGACTCAATCGGGCTCCCTAGAAGCTCGAACACGAATGCGCCCAAGATCACAGGGATCGATAAGAGGAAGGAGAACCTGAAGGCAGATCCCTTTTCGACCCCGGAAATGAGTGCCGAGGAGATGGTCATGCCGCTCCTAGAGACGCCTGGGGCGATCGCTGCAGCCTGGAAAGCACCTATCAGCAGGGCCCTCGCGGCGTCCACTCCACGCTGCCCTCCGCCGATCCTTGTGAGCGCCAAGAGAGCCGCGGTGATGAGAAAGCCTATGCCCACAGCAAAGAGGCTCTGGAAGAGGTTCTCGAAGAGGTCGCTCAGCAGGAAGCCTGCCAGGAAGGCGGGTACCGTGCCTATTGCGATGAGCACCGCAGTCCTAAATCCCTCCGACTTGGTCTCCATCGCCAGGACGGGTCGGGCAATCCCGAGCAGTTCCTTCCGGAAGTATGCGCAGACAGCCACCAGCGTCCCGAGGTGGAGGATGAGATCGAAGGAGAGCGGTGCGCTAACTCCCATTATCTCTTGAAGGAGCACGAGGTGCCCGGAGCTCGAGATCGGGAGCCACTCAGTTGTCCCCTGGACTATGCCCAATAAGACTGCGTGCATGAGATCCAAGCAGAGGACCGCCTATTGCCCTGATGTCTCCTGGTCTGCGCATGGCCTCACGACGAAGACGGGGCACGGGGCGTTGTTCACCACGCTGTTGGCGACGCTCCCCATCAGCAACGCCCGAATCCTGCTCTGCCCGCGTGCGCCTATCACTATCATGTCAGCAGACCTCTCCTTCGCCAGCTGTACGATGCGCATCCCAGCGTTCCCGACTGAGAAATCGAGTATTGCGGTCGGGATCACGGACATCTCCTCGGCAGCCTTGACGGCGCTGTCGAGTATCGACTGCCCTGCCTCCTCCAGCTCCTTGGCTGCGACCTGGATCCCCCCCACGTCCGAGACCGGCGGGATCGAGACAACGTGGAGCAGGAGCAGCTCGGATCCGAATGTATTCGCGAAGTAGCACGCCCACTCAATAACCATTCTGGTAGCAGGCGATCCGTCCACGGGCACGAGTATTTTCTTGATCTCCATAAGTAATGAGTTGCCTGCATTGGATTAAAGGGTTTTGTCTCAGAACTCGAGGAATTGCGCAATCCGAGCGAGCTCCGGGACGTCGCCGAACATCTTCATGAAGGACTCGAGATCTTTGAAGGGGCGGCTCAGCACCATCGATGCAGCCCTCCTCGCGCCCACCCCGGGTATACCCTCCAGCTCCCTCAGGTCGAGCTCGTTTATACGGACGGGAAAACGCAGCCCCCCGACTGACCTCGGACCATGCGAGAGAACCAGGACATCCAGGAATCGCCCTACCTCGAGCTGCCGCGGTATCCCTACGAGCACTGGGTATGACCCAACCTGCCGCCCCCAGGTCATGCCGCCCTGGACGAGTTCTGTCCGGACTGCTCTTAGTACGTTGAATGCGGGAACGACGCGCTTCATCATGGGGAGGTCGATCTCCTGCCTCACCTTGAGCTTGTGGGAGAGGAATAGGTGGCGGTGCCTCCTGACCAAGTAGTCGCCAGCGGACTCCATCCTCGTCGAGGGCATAATCATCACCTGCCTCAGGTTCACGCGCCTGAAGAGCAGCCCTGAGTCCAGCGCTTCCTTCATTAGCTCGAAGTTATCTTCGTATGTTTTTTTGGTTTCCCCCGGCAGGCCGTAGACGAAATTGAGACCAGGGAGGAGGTGGGGCATGCCGTTCTCACCCCTCTCCGCCCCGACACGGTTTATCAGAGAGATCGCCCTCATCGCACCCTCGTAATCGACCTTCAGGTTGTTCCTCCTGATTACCTCCTCGTCCACAGACTCTATGCCCAGCGCAGCTGTGTCACCGGGCGTGTGGTACTTCACGACCTCCTTTAGCGCCTTCTCAGAGAGTTCGGGGTGTTCTGCTATCGTGGCAGGGTTGCAATTGTCAATGTGAAGGACGCGGAGGGATGGGGCAGCGCGCCGGATCGAGGAGAACAGCCGGCGTAACGCCGAAGGGTTTGGCGCAGGGCATGCCAGACCCTTGTCTCTCGATCCATAAACAAGGAGGTCGGGCTGCCTCCCGATCCTGAAGTTCACAGCCCCCTCGGAGTGGAGGGCGGCCACCTCGCGGGCGATCCCCCTCACAGTCCTGAACTCAGGGTAGCCGTGGAGCGGCTCAGTGCAGAAGGAGCACCCCCCTAGAACAGACCTCGGGCAGCCCCGGTAAGTCTCAATCTCGCAGACCAGCCCATCCGGGAAGAACGGGTGCTGCCTGATAACCCTGGCACCGCGCTCGGCGAAGGCTTCCGAACTCCCCGCGCTGTCCCGGACGGAGTCGAGGTCCACCCGCTCGCTGAAGTTCTCCTTCACGAGGCTATGCAAGACAACCTCTGGATCCCCGGTGATTACAAAATCGTAGAGATTGGAGAGGTCCCTTGCTACGCTCCTACTGCAACCGCCCCGACCGAAGCCGAATCGCACAGCCGGGCCGCATATGGCTTTATACCTGGAGCCGAGCAGCCCGGGGATCCGGACCGCGTCGTTGTGGGTTGCAGGGGACCCTGAGAGGTACTTGCCAGGCACAGTCACTCCGGCTATCAGGACCGATAGGTCCGAGGATGAAGACAAGGTTTTTAGCCTATCAGGGTCCCGCCTGGCCTCATCTATCGTCATGTAGAGGACTTCGGCCCCGGGTTCTGCAACCCATACAGCGCCGGCAACGTACCTGGGGTAGATGTCAATGAAAGGCGGTACGCCGAGCCCAGCGGGCTCGTCGGTGTACCCGTCAATTATGAGGACGCGCATCTTGCCAGACAGCCCCTACGGACGCCTCAGGTGCTCCCATCCCTTAGCCTCGATGGGGCGCTCAACGGATCCATCGCTCAAGAAGACGCCCTCCCCCTCCTCGACCCTGCCTATGATCAGGAGGCGGTTCCCGCACATCTCAGCAGCCAATTGAGCCTTGTCAAGCGCCTCCGGCTTGATCGTGAGGACGATCTCGTACTCCTCTCCGCCGTAGAGTGCAAGCTCCTCAGCAGGGATCTGGTGCATAGAGGCAAATTCCTCGGCAGCACTGGAGACTGGGACATTGGAAAGCAGGAGGCGGACCCCGCTGGACCTTGCGAGCTCGTGGAGTGTGAAAGCAAGCCCATCGCTCGAGTCCATCGAGGAGGTCACCGCCCCGGTACCGGCGAGGGCGACCCCCAGATCGACCCTTGCCCTCGGATTGTAGACGCTTCTCAGCAGCCTTCTCCTGAGAGGGGCGGGGGCCGATCTGCCTTTCAGGAGGATCTCGAATGCCGAAGCGGTATCGCCGAACGACCCAGTCACTGCCAAGATGTCGCCCGGGAGGGCCCCGGATCTCCTCACGATTCTGTCGGCAAATCCTACCGCGAAGCCAGCCACAATGAGGTCTTTTGACTCGCCCAAGTCCCCCCCAAGGAAAGACATCCCATAATCTTTGCAGGCGGATAGCACCCCTCGCATAAGCTCCATGACGCTACCTGGGCGGTAGCCCGGCGGGATCCCCATCGAATTCATGAACGCGTGCGGCTTGGCACCCTTAGCTGCCAGGTCGCTAGCGCACATCACGACCGACTTCCTCCCCATCTGGAAGTGGCGCATACCCCGGGGGGCATCGGTCCTCCTAACGAACATGTCAGTCTTGAGGACAAGGTAACGGCCGTCAGGCAGGGTTACAGCTGAGGCGTCGTCGGGGTGAGGCAGTGCGCTTTCAGATTTTGAGCCCGGGAGCTGCCGGTTGACCAGATCCCAGATCATCTCGATCAGACCCCTCTCCCCGACATCCCCTGCACGCGGGCGCGCCATCCAGAATCCTCCAGAGAATCTGCACTTACAAGAGGTATGGAAAAGGATTTATTTTTTGGCATTGCTTTAGACCGAGGGGAATG
>JAULTB010000033.1:12586-13608 GCA_038801655.1 Candidatus Methanosuratincola thermotaenarum
CTTAGTGGCTCAGCCCGGCAGAGCGACGGTTTCGTAAACCGTTGGTCGGGGGTTCAAATCCCCCCTAAGGCTCCATCGAACCTTTTTCAGCTGAAAAAGGTTCACCAAAAAGGGGCTTATCCTGGACAAACATCCAAGGTGTTTATACAGTACACCTATCATGAATTCGATAATTTCGAGAAGGTGCTGGTCAGGAACCTGGCTACGAAGAGGACTATCCAGACCCATTTGAACAACCTGAGGCGCTTCCTGCTAGAGTTTGACCACAAGGAGGTTGGTGCTGATGACCTCCAGAAGTACCTCTTCAAGTACAAGAACAGGAACACCTACAGGAACCAGCTGTGCACTCTCAGGGTCTATTTCAGGGAGGTCTTGGGGAGGGAAGACCTGGTCAGCCAGTTCAAGTTCCCAAGGGTTGTGATAATGCCCAAGACAATCCCCTCAAAGGAGGAGCTGAGGAAGTTCTACGGGGCCATAGGCAGCACGAAAGATAGGGCGATCTTCCTAATGTTCGCAAGCTCTGGGCTGAGGAGGAGCGAGCTCCTCAATATCAAAATGGATGAGGTGGACTTTGAGAGGAGGATGCTGAAGCCAAGGGCTGAAGGCGAGACCAAGGGCGTTTGGGTTAGCTTCTACAACCAGGAGGCGGAGGAAGCACTGAAGGAGTACCTGAAGCAGAGGAGCGGATCAAGCAGCAGGCTGTTCCCCCACTCAGAGGCAGTGGTCAAGGTCATATGGAAAGAAGCCAGGGAAGAGACTGGGCTTGACATCAGGCCCCAGGTGCTGAGGGAGTGGTTTGCCCAGGAAATGAGCAACCTGGGGGTTCCCGAGAGGTACATAGATGCCTTCTGCGGTAGGATGCCCCGTACGGTTTTAGCCAGGCATTACACGGATTACAGCCCCCAGAGGCTCAAGGAAGTTTACGATAGGGCTGGGCTAAGGATCCTGGCTTGAGGGGCTTTCCACCTCAGATGATTGTGATTTTGGTTTTTCTGATTTGTAAATCTCAGTAATGAAGAAGA
>JAULTB010000034.1:0-13312 GCA_038801655.1 Candidatus Methanosuratincola thermotaenarum
GCCGACCTCAACGGCGACGGCAAAATCGCCTTCGAGGAAGCTTTCGACTATGCGAAGGCAAACTGCAGGAGCCAGACGCCAACTGCGTCGGACAGCTTTGCATACGATATGCTCCCATAATCACTTCTTTTTTATAAAATCATATTTTTAAGATAATTACATTTGTACATTTTTGCCCTCTGATTCGGACTATCCATGATTACGCTTAACAACAGTCATTGCTACAGGTGTTTTTGAATGCGTCAATTTTAAAGATTTATCAATTTTATAAACTTAAAATATTGGATTATTTAAAAAATTAAAAAGATTAGGTAAATTATATGATGAATCTAATATATGGATAGTCTTAAAAACATTTTACGCTAAAAAATAAACCTTGTAGGGTGATGATATTCTATGCCCTTCAAGGATCTTGGTATGAACAATTTGGAATTTGAAGGCCGGGGCGAGAGGATCGCCAAAGAATTTTACATACCAGTCCTTAGGGAATCCATTTCATACGACCGTGCCACTGGTTATTTCTCGGTCGACGCTCTAGTTCATGCTGCCAGTGGCGTTGCGGGACTAATAAACAACGGCGGCAAGATGCGTCTCATTCTTGGCGCCCACGATGTCCCGGAGGAACTTTGGGAGGCTTACAAGATGGGGATGATCTCCGGGAGGGAAGTGGTCGAGGAAATAGGGAAGAGGATAGCCGAAGGCTTGGAGAAGGTGGAAGACATCTTCGTGAAGAGGCGCTTGGAGGTATTGGCTTGGATGTTCAACAAAGGTCTTTTAGAGGTCAAGGTGGTACTGCCGCGCCACCTTTACATGGGGCAGACTGGCATATTCCACATAAAGACAATGATCTTCAGGGACAAGGACGGATCCATAATCGCGGCCGAAGGAAGCGCAAATGAAACTGAGCCTGCCTACACAGTCAACGGCGAGAGAATCGTCGTCTTCTACTCGTGGCGGCCAGAGGACAAAGAGCGTGTCGAGAATACGATCAACCAATTCGAAAAGATATGGAACGCCGAACATTCTGATTATGATGTCTTCAACCTCCCCGAGGCCGTTTACAGGACCGTGGCAAAGCTGACCCCGAAGCATCTTGATGCACCGCCAGAACCAGGCAATCAAAGAGGGGATGCCCGTTTAGACCGACTCCTGCCTGTTTGCCGGATGGTGAGGATACTCCCTAGGGTCAGGTGCTTGGCACACATGGGGCTAGGTCCTGTGCGACTGTTCCCCCACCAGGCTAGGGCAGTGGACCTTGCGATGGAGCGGTACCCTTTCAGGATACTCTTTGCCGATGAGGTAGGCTTGGGCAAGACGATCGAGGCTGGAGCCTGCGTCAAGCTGCTCTGGTCCTTGGGGTACGTAAGGAGGGCGCTGATCCTTGCCCCAAAGAACGTGACCAGGCAATGGTGGGAGGAGCTCCGCCTGAAGTTTGGGCTGCCGGCTTACCTGCTGAAGCCAGGCAAGCCCTGTGCCATGGTTGCACCAGACGGGAAGGAGATCCCAGTGCAAGAGAATCCCTTTAATTTCGCAGACCTCATAGTCGCCTCCTGGCACTATGTGCGCGGAAGGCGGGGTTCGGAGCCCGAGATCTTCAAGGCAAAACCATTCGACTTGGTACTGATCGACGAGGCACACGCGGCGAGGATAACCCGATCCGAGTTCACATCGCCACGGCCAACAAGGCTCCACGAGTTGGCTACCGCCCTCTCGTCCATGACGCCTCATGTCTTCCTGCTCACGGCGACGCCGCTCCAGCTCAACCCGCTCGAAATCTTGGATCTGATGAAGATCTTGGGTTTGGGAGGGGCGTGGGTCCACGAGGACTCGTTCATGAAGTGTTACGAAATACTGAAGAAAGATCCGGAAGGGAGGGACGAAGGCGACTGGAATGCCCTCTTCTCTTTGGTATCATGGTTCTCGAGGACGTACCTGGACCGGAACCACAGGGAGGCGGTTGTGAAGAGTTTCTTCCAAGGCGAGCTTGCTGATGAGATCCTTTCCGCTTTGGAGAAGACGGACGGCGATGCTTTCCGAAGAATCGTCAGGAGACTGGATGCTTCGAGCAGGGCGTCTCTGGACGGCACCCTCAGGGGGCTGATGCCCACATCTTGGTTCATAGTGAGGAACACGAGGGAGCGGCTGAAGCGCGAGGGTTACCGATTCCCGGAGAGGCTTGTTGAGAATGTGGACGTTGCTCTGGGGGAAAATCACTCCGCTCTCCTGGAAGGGCTTGAGGTTTACCTGCAGGAGTACTACAATGACTACAAGAAGTTTCTCACCGGGAATGAGCGGGCTGGGTACGGTCTGATAAGCTCCGTCTACTACCAGCGGTTCGTTAGCAGCTTCGCCTCTGCTTACTGCACCGTCAAGCGCAGGAAGGAATTCCTCGAGAGCCTGCTCGAGGGGGACGAGGAGCGGATGTTTAGCCTGGCTTCAGAGCTGCTCGAAGGCTCAGAGGAGGATCTCGATGAGGATGAGCTGATCGAGTCCGCAAAAGAGAGCATTGAAAAGGCGCGCCCACTCATCGAACAGGAGATCAAAGAGCTCAATCGTCTGGGTGTGGAGCTTTCGCGTTACAAGTATGCCTCAAGCGCATCCGACGACCCGAAGCTGAGGGAGATAAGGAGGGTCGTGGAGCAGCTACGGAGCGAGGGTCGGAAGGTGCTGGTCTTCTCCAAGTTCACGGACACAGTCGAGATAGTGAGGGACTTCCTTAGCCAGCGGTTTGGGGAGGATAGGGTCGGCACGTACACCGGGAAGGGCGGGGAGCTGTGGGACCCGGCGAAGGGGGAATGGGTTATATGCCCGAAGGAGGATGTGAGCAGGGCGCTTGAGCGGGAGGTAGACATTCTCGTGTGCAGCGACGCAGCCAGCGAGGGCCTCAACCTCCAGGCAGCGAGCGCCGTGGTCAACGCCGACATGCCTTGGAATCCTGCCAAGGTGGAGCAGAGGATAGGCCGCGTTGACCGCATAGGGCAGCGCTCGGAGTCGGTCAAGATAATCAACGTGTGGTATCCTGACACCTACGAGGCGAGGATGTACAGGGCCCTGTTCGAGAGGCAGCACATATGGTGGGTAATCGTCGGGCCGACGAGCGGCATAATCAGCGAGAGCTTGGCGAGGGCATTCGAGGAGGGCTTGAAGGGCGAGGAGCTGCAGCGCCGGATCAGGGAGACTGTGGAGAAGGTCGAGGAGTCAAAGGACGAAGCCATAAGGCTGTCGAGGGTCTTCTCCGGTGAGATCCCCCTCAAGCCTACTTTCGCCGAGGCTGAAGTGACCGGCGCGCTCCAGCGCTTCGTGGAAATGGCATGCGAGGCGCTTGGGATCAGCGTATCCGGAGGGCGAGAGGAGCTTGTCGTTGATGATGTCGAGCGGCTCCCTTTGGGCGTCCGCACCTTTGTCAGGGACGGCATCTCGCTAGCCCCGGGGAAACCCGGTGCCCTGGTCCCAGGTCACCCGTTCGTCCAGTGGTTAGCTTCTGAACTCGAGATGAGGGCTGGCATGCCTGAGAGGGTGCCTTTCAGCGTCTACGGCGTTGGTGGCGAGGACGGGATGCTAGACCTTTACGTCATGGAGCCAGAAGGCAGGCCCAGGAGGCTCGATGGTGCGGAAGAAGTGATCCGTCTGTTCAATTTGATTTTGGATCTCGCGGAGGGAGACTCGAAGTGAGCTGCGGATGCGTGGAAAGGTTCCGATCGATCATAGGCGACAGGAGGGCTGAGGCAAGCAGGCGCCTGAAAGAGGACTTGCCGAGGCGGCTTGATGCATTCGCGGAAGCGATGCGCCTGGGGGCGATCCAGCTCGTGGCCAGGAGCCTCCTGAGGGCTGGGGCATTCAGGGCAAGCCTAGATCAGGGCTGCTCCCGAGAGATCACTGTGGAGAGCATGCGCCAGGCGATCCCCCGGGCGGCCGCAGGCAGGCAGAAGCTGCCCGAATTCATCGAGAATCACTGGGAGACGATCATCGAGCAGTCCAATTTCGTAGACCCTGCTGGCGTTCTGCCAAAGAGGGTAAAGGACCGGGAGCGCATAAGGGAGTCCTTCGGCGGGTACCTGGACAGGAGCCTTGACGCAGCCGAGCGGATGCTCGAACAGCTGGAGACCCTCGAGAGGCGGCTGCCCATCTGGAAGAGCATGGTGCGCGGGACGGACGTCCCCAGGGTGGAGCCCGTGATGGACTATCACGACTCTTTGAAGTAGGCGTCGAGCCTCTCGCCTTTCTTGGGGGACATCTCGATCGTCTTCCCGAAGGCTGCGAGGAGCGCATTCGCCATCGCGGCGTCCTTCCTGAGGCTCTCGTCGCTGCTGTTCCCGGCGTACCTGGCGTAGGACTGCAGAACTGATGGGAAGGGGGACCCCGCGGTGTCGAGCCCCTTCTCCTGCATCATCCTCTTCACCTGCGCAAGCCCGCCGCGCTCGTACAGAAGCACCGCGCAGTGCACCAGGTCGATCGCAGAGTGGAGTGCCCTGGTGTCGTAGGGGTCTATTATCCCGAGCGAGTGCCTCTCCCTTGCCGAGAGAATGCGAACCCTCTTCCCCTTCTTCTCGACTAGCCCGTGGCTCCCCTTCACGTCGAGCGTGTCGAGGGTCACGGCTCCGCCAAAGACGGTGGCGAGCCTCGCATCCTCGTACTCCGCCTCCCCAGACGGGAAAGATGCGAGGAGGTTGATGTAGGCTGCGGTCTCCTTGTCGGTGCCCTCCATCCCCGCCTCCTGTAGGAACTTCTCGTTGAGGATCTCGGTGACCAGGTCGAGCGCGCGCTGCGGGTCTATCGGCTTCCCTGTAGCAGTCTTTACGGGATAGTAGTCGGCGAACTTCCCCAGGACCGGGCCGTAGGCGCTGACCCTTAGGTCAGGACCGCTGATGCCTAGCGCACTGTACTCCTCCACCTTCTGCTTGGCGACCTCCCGAAGCTCGTCCGCCATATGCTCCCATACTCCAGGCCGCCTTGCTGCCCTCTTCGTACAGGTGAGGAGCACGGTAACCTTGAGTACGCCCTTCTCCCGCTTCGCGTACTTGTCAGGCGGCTCCGTCCGGACGGGCCAGCTGCTGACGAAGGTGAAACCGGCGTTCATGAGCGCAGTCGCCAAGCTGCTCCAAGCCTCGGCGGTCCTGTGCGTGAACATCACCGTGAGCACCCCGTCGTCCTGCAGGACGCGGTTCATCTCCCGGAAGCAGACCTCTAGCTTGGTCCTGTAGTCCTCCTGGGCGAGCCTTTTTCCGCTCCTGCCGGTCCCCTTGAATCGGGCGGGGTTCGCCACCGCCTCCTCCTCCTTCTCGGTCAGCACGGAGCGGAAAGCCTCGGGGAACGTGTCCCCTAGCAGGCGCTTGAGCCAAACGTAGAAGAAGTCGCTCACCTCCGCGTACATCACGTTCTCGGCGTAGGGGGGATCGACCACGATGCAGGGGACGCTCTTGTCGGCGAGCGGGATCTTGGTCGCCGAGCCGCAGTAGACATGAGGCTTCTGAGTCTCGTCGGGGAGGAGATCTGCTATCTCGCCGAGGGAGTCGAGGACTTTGGACAATGCCCAAGGCCACAACATTTCAGAGTGGTCCCATTCTGCGTAGCTCCACTTGAATGGAAATGCTTGCAAGCTCATCATATGTGCTATTTTAGATCTGGTCGTATGCCATAATGAAAGCAAGCAATTGTAATCAACACATGAGTCGAATACCATCGCGCCATAAGTCGAGACAGCTGCCGCGAAATCCCATTCGTCGCTCCCCTCCTTCCGCCCCTCAAAAAGCCTTTCCTTTGCCTCCCTAAACTTTTCGAGGTATGTGAGGTGGGTCAGCAGCTGCCGGGGGTTGAAGAGATCGCACCAACGGGGCATTCCATACTGTATGGGGCGAGTGTCATTCGCTTCTTGAGGAAAATTCTCAATTGGCACGAAATCCTTTTTCAGCCATTCAGGCATTTTTTCCTCCAGCCTTTTTTCCGCCCGCTCAAATGCCTCCAACTCCTGACTTGTGGGCGACCGGAAATCCCATTTCGACCTAGCGGATCCCCTGTTCTTCACGCATACGCAGTAGAGCTGGTGCCCCATCTCCCCTTTCTGGGCTATCCTCTTGATCTCGTCGCCGTCGATCACCGTCCGGCACCTTGGGCATTCTGCGTCCCCGCCCTTCACGGTCCCAATGTCGGGGCTCAAGCCGTTCTTCTTTGGACTGCTGAGGATCTCGAAGCTGCAAATGTCGCCTTTCTCAGGCGCAACCACTTTTGCAGCCACGCTTTCCGCGTCCCTTCCAGCCTTGACTATCCACCAGTTCGGAGACAGGGGGGTGATGAGCCCGCAGCTAGAGCACCTGACCGTCCTCGCCCACAGGTAGGCAAAGACCTTCTCGCCCGGCTGCTTGGGGAAGAACTCCTCGAGCTCTGCTCTTGCAGCCTCGTGCACCTCGCGGCAGAATCTCTCCACCGCTGGGATCAGCCTCTTCCCGAACCTTGCCGGATACTCCAGCGTGCCCTTGAGGCAGACGAAAGCCACTGGGTTCAGGTCGCCCGCAACCACTGGCAAGCCGAGCCTCATGGCTTCAAAAGGTATGCTCCCGCCGCCCGCCATCGGGTCGACAACGAGGGGTCGTTCTACGCCCCAAAACTCTTTTAGAATGATGTGGAGCCTTCTCAGCTCTTTTTCCGAAGGTACGTGTTTAAAAGATCTTTCCCAAAAGAACGGGTTTTTCTGAAGCTTAATGCCGTTTGTTTTGGCTTGGGCTATTTTATCTTGAGCGCTTTGCAGATCAACATTAGCTGGGATCCCCATCAGTTCTAAGTACTGATCTTTATTTGCCCCTGTAGGTAAGACGCTTCCTAAAATAGCGGCTCGGCTTGTTGCAAGGGGGCGTCTTGCAAACCAAACATGAAGGAAATATAATGGTGGTAAAGCGCTGCTTGCACTCCGTTCTCTCACACTCTCCACGCTTACTTCTGTTATGGGGAACCACTTGCTTATCAGCAACTCGCGTTTAGAAGTTACGCTACCCTTCTCCATAATCGTCACCGAAATTGAATAAATATATAACAATTAAACAAAATATAAAGAATAACATTCGAAGCCATTTCCGGACGAGTGGTCGAATATGTCAAAACAGCCCCTCCTTAATTTATGGGATCCTAGGGCATGTGTCCCAAAGCAGGATGTGATTGAAGGCAAGTACTACCAGGCTGACCTTGCCCTCGATCTGTACACGGTCGTCGAGGGCACCGCCAAGCCGCCCTACGACACCCCCGAGTCCTTCTTCAAGGCAACCCACCCAACGATCACGCTCAAGCAGGTCCTCTGCGATGTGCTGCTTCACCTATCTGGCTCGAAGGTGATCAACCCGGTCCTGCTCTTCGATGCTGGGTTTGGGGGCGGAAAGACCCACACAATGGCTGCGATCTATTATGCTGCGAAGTACCCTTCGATCGGAGAGCTGAGGGGGATCATAGGCGACACCAAAGTTCCTGAGTCCTGCAGGGTAGTCGTGATCGATGGAAGCGCCTACGGAGGGAGGGGTGTCACGAGGGGCGGAAGGCGGTACCGGACGATTTGGGCAGACTTCCTGCACCAGCTTGGTGCTTTGGAGCTCGCCTCCGAGTCGGACAATCCGGAGGGGATCCCTGACAGGGGCTCCATCGTGCGGTTGCTGAGCCAGAGCCCCACCCTGATCCTGTTGGATGAGATACCGAAGTACCTTGACCTCCTCAAGGACGATCCGATGCTGGGTAAGGTAAAGCACTTCTTGCACGCCCTGTCCCTTGCGGTCTGCGAAGCGGAGCGGTGCGTCCTCGTTGTGAGCGTGGCTGGCGATGCGTATGGTGGCGCAGCTGACTCTGTCCGAAGGGAACTCGCCGAGGCAATGAGCATCCTGAGCAGGAAGATGCAGTCACTAGAGCCTGTCAAGGGCTCGGATGCGCCGCAGATCCTGAAGAAGCGCCTCTTCGACTACGTCAGCCAGGACGCCGCGAGGAAAGCGGCGCGTGAATATGCTCAGCTTTACGAGGACATCAAAGCTCCTAACCGGTTCAGGACTGCGGATTATGAGCAAAGGATTTTTGAGACATACCCGTTCCACCCAGAGCTTATAGATGCCCTCTACGAGCGCCTCTCGACCATGCCTGAGTTCCAGCGGACCCGTGGCTCGCTAAGGCTGCTGGCAAATGTCGTGAGAAAGATGTGGGAGGATCGGGAAGAGGACGCTTTCCTTATCCATCCCCACCATGTCGACCTCTCTTCACCGGAGATTGTCGAGGAGCTGACCACGCGACTCAAAGAGGACAAATTCTCGAACGCTATCAAGTCGGATGTCTACCAACAGGGCGGCAAGAAGGCCAAGGCGCAGGAAAATGACGAATCCTATGCAAGCCACTTCCGCGCCCCGCTGTTCCGCAGGGCTTGCAATACGATATACCTCTACAGCCTGACTGGGGCAAGGGAGGAGGCGAAGGGCATAGACACGGAGGATCTGCTTGCCACTCTGGCTGTGCCCACTAAGTTGGAGCAAGTCCAGTACTACCAGGACCAGGTTTTTCCTAGGATCTCCGATAGCTTCTGGTATGTGGACGTTTTGGGAAACAGGTATGTGTTCAAGAAGGAGCCGACAGAGAACCGCATAATAGACCAGGAGTCTCAGAATGTACCGATTAAGGATATAGTTAACACTGTGAGGGAAGAACTCCAAACGCTCTTCGCCACCAAGGGGAAAGGTCGCTTCTTTGTAGAGATATTCCCAGACGATCCCGGCGAGATCGGTGACAATACGGATCTGAAGATTGCAATACTGAACCCCGTGAATTTTTCTATGTCTGGGGAGAGCTATGTGCCGCCGAAAATATCCCAGTTCATCCTCAACAAGGATGCCAGGGGAAACCTCAGGGCATTCAGGAACAATCTTTACCTGCTCGTCTCCAGAGAGGGCGCTTGGGAAAGCCTCAAAGAAACCGTCTCGAAGCTGGAAGTTGCAAAAGCAATATCAAATGATCCGGGGAGGTACGGCATACCACACGAGAAGAAGAAGGGTCTGATGCAAAAGGTCTCGCAGTATGAGTCTTCAGTGGACGAATCTATCCGCTCATCTTTCACCTACCTCGTGTACGCAAAGAAAGGAGGCGGCGTGGAAGCAAAATACTTCCGGCCGAGCGGCTACGGCACTGCCCAGTCGGGTCAAGAGGTGATCTGGAAAATACTATCAGAAGTCCTGCGGAGGGTCACCGATGAGGCGTTGGATCCCGACTACCTGATGGCTGAGGTCTGGCCATCGGGCGCCCAAGAGACCACGACTAGGGAACTCTTCGAGGCGATCCACAGGAAGCCTGGCGTCGTGCTGCCGAGCAGCCAGTCTCTCTTCGAGAAGACTATTATAAAAGGTGTAGAGCAGTCCACGTGGGTTCTAGTGCAGCAGACTAATGTCTTTACGCCTGAGAGCACGCCTAACCATGTTATAGTTAGTTCGGATGCCCGACTCCTTCTCCCGGAGGAGGCATTCAGGAGGGACCTCACAGACAGGTCCGGGCACCTGTGCCGGAAGTGCCTCAAATGGCCGTGCGTCTGCAACATAACTCAAAAGCCGCCTGTAGGTCCTCAGCCTCCAACTCCGCCCCCTCCCGCCTATGAGATTTTCGAGCTGCAGCGCCCGGATCTGCAGATAGAGGATCTCCAAAAATGGATCAATCGCGAAGACATTAAGGAGGCAACTGAAGTGATAATCAAGATCAAAATATTAAACGAAGCCTATGTAATCCCCGAGTTCAGGAACCTCCTCCGGCTCATCGGATCAGAAAGGGGTGTGTCAGTAAGCCTGGGGGTTAGCGCTTACGTTCGCAAGGAGAATCTTAATGCCGAAATTTCTCTAAGTGCTGAAGGAGAAGGTCTCGAAAAGCCTATGGTAAAGATCTTGGAATACCTGCCTTCTTGGGAAGTGACAGAATTCGAGGGGGAGGTTGCGTTGAAGTCAAAAAGTATCAACCTTGAGGTTATACACACACAATTGCAGAATGCTTTAAAAACCGCCGACGAGAATGTTTGGCTTGAACTCAAAATAAAGCCGAAGCGTGATAGTTGATGCCTTTCAGGTACGTGATAAAGTGGCGCCGTTCCAATCCGGAGTCCGTCAGCGTGGAGGCTTACCACCGGTTCCCGCATACAGAGTCAGAGAAGCGGAAGCCTGCATTCGTAATTGGCAGAGCCGAGGGGGCTAGGATATTGGTGATAAGGCATCTGCTAGAGAAAGCCAAGGAGAGCTTCCCGACTAGGAGGTACCAGAAGACGCTGCATATAATGCTCGAGGAGAGCTCGCCCGCTGCTTACGAGGTCGCATACCGCATAGGGCTTGCCGTGGCCCTGATCAGCCAGGCAGAGACAGAAGAGGAGATCCGAAGATTTGCCAGGTACGTTGAGAATGTAATGCCTGAGGAGGTCTGGTTCTGGACGAGCAAGCTTCTAGACGACGAAACTGGAACTAATGCGCTTGATGCTCTTGCTGTCCTGATACTCTCTAACAGAGATAGTAATGCAAAGATATCTGAGATTCATAAAAAAGTAACCGCACCTGCACTTTCAAAAATATAAGATTTATTTAGAATAGTTCATTTATATAAAAAAATAACTATATTTATTTATCTTTATTATTAACTGAAGGGCAAACCGTGGGTAATGAGCCTATTTCTGGAGGTGAAATCCACTTAATGCAGTCCACTCTCTAAATGCAGTTCTATGTAAATATCGATGAAATTCTTTTTTGAGTTTCCGCGTAAATTTCATTTAACATGATGATGGATTTATTGGCAATACTTGATATTTTTGTCAATTCTTCACCTACTTTACTTATTCTATCTATCTGTGATTTAATAGCGTCGATTTCTTTGTAAATAAAATCGATCTTCTTTCTTAGCTCGTCTTCTTCTAGGCTTTCTTTTCGCATTCTAAGTAACGCTTGACTGAATTTTCTCGTTATAAAATACGCCATTTTTATGCCATCCTCAAAGCCACCTGGTGTATTGAAAATGCCCACGTTCAAAAAGACGCCAATTTTGTTACCTCTAGTTTCTATTTTGTAGTCGCCTATGCTCCCTTGAATTCGAGATCCTAAAGAGATGAAGCAGCCAATAGGAGCCTTATGCAAGTCCAAATCTCTCCAAAATTTTTCAACTTGTTCTGAAGGCACTTCATTTTTGTAGTTTTTAACTTCAATCAATATTTCGGTCAGCTCACTAGACTCCTTAACTAGGATGTCTGAATACCCGCCTTTTTTCGATACCAGCTCGAAAGTGTCGTCTTTGAAGTTATTGACTAACGTTGTATAGACAATTTCTTCACCTATTGTACCTTTGCCTGTTGCAACCCCCATCATTTTTACGTATTGGGAAAGCGATTCTGAGCATGTTTTAATCTGTTCTATATTGTGCTCCAAGTCAGAAACATGTTTGTCTAATTGGCCTTTAAGCATATTTGGAATCGAATCAGTAACTTTTCTGAGGGCATCAATCTGACCATCTAGCTGCTTTTTAATTGAGTCTGGCATTTCATTTTTAATTTGTTCCAAAGCTCCTAACGGACCTGATAATTCGGCTTCTAATGCAGGTCTCAACTGATTTTTGAAATCGGACAGTGCTTTGATGTGTGTTTCAAGTTCAACCATCTTCGATTTAATTTCAAGCTCTATTTTTTCTTTGATTATAGTGGGAAGCTCTTCGCTAATTTCTTTTTCGACCTCTGCTTTCAATTCGGATATTTCTTTTACCTTATCTCTGAATTCTTGGGATATGCTCCCAAAGTATTTCTCTATGCATTCCTCACTGGTTTGGATTGAAGCATAATTAATGACGATATCTCCAACCAAAATGCACATTTCAATGTAATTAGGGATTTTTTCGAGAGGCACTTTCTGTAATATTTCATTTACCTCTTTCTTTTCAACGGTCCATGTTTTTTCTTTATCCATATAGCTGATCGTAAATTTTGTTTGGTGTACTTCTTCTCCAATCAAAATTGTTTCGGTCATGTATCCATTATTTTTTATCTTGTTATTAATAAATTTTTTCACATTAATCAGTTACTGAACATCTACAACCTGATAGCTACTTTAGTATTACAAGATATAAAAATTAATATATAACGTCTATATTGCCCACATCAATATAGTAAGATAAGGATTTTTTTTGAATTCAAGGCAGCTCAGTTACATTCATGTACTGTATTAAACAAAGCTCAGTCATACTTGGGACAACTCGCAAAAATCATTCATGTTGTCATTACTCCATTCGCGTTTCGATTTCAACTTGTAGAAAGCGATTTTTAATGATATTGCATTTAAAAATTTGTTTAATGCACCTTGATTTTAGACAACCCCTTGCATTTCATTCTTCTTAAGAGCTTTTCCGTTTCATCATGCCTCCGTCCGCCCTGCAATCCGACTTCTTAGCTCCTCTATATACTATAGAAATAAGAATATACCTTATAAATTGAAAAAATCAAAATGTATAATAATTGCAAAATCTATTTATCCACTGCAGGCGAATCGAATTCAGGTGAATAAATTTGCGCCCCAAGCAGCAGCTACTTGAGCCCCTATTGCTGCAGCAGAGGAGGGTCAGGAAGGTAGGGAATTAGCAGCATCCGCAGGGGGAAGGGATGCCGCAACTGGTCCTCCGCTCCTTTTTGTAAACTTCCCCTCCATCGACCGGCAGCCGCCCGATCCCCGATCGTGCTAAGGGGAGATGAAGGCAAAGAACTTCTCAAGCTGGGAAAACGGTGCATCCTAGCGCTCATGAATCTAAAGCTTCCCAACAACACACATCAAATGTGCTGAACAAGCCCACGACCCTCAGCGATATTCACACACTTCCGCTCAGTGCACGCTTTAGCAGCACGGGTGCCAGTACCTGCGACAGATCATTCGTCGCGAATCCCTTCTCCATGAGCACAATGAAGTAAGCGGCAGACACGTAGGGTATCCCGACGACCATTGCGAGCTCGTCATAGAGGTTCGTCGTGAATGCCAGGTGCGGGCAGAACTCGGAAATGCTCCATTCATATACTCGAGTGTGCCGCCTGCATCCGTTCCCTAAGCCGCGTGTCCGCACTCGTGGTCAAAAGCCATATGAAGCAAAGCTGGAGGAGCAGTGCCGTGCCCATAAGCAGCGGATTTCGGCTCTTTTCTACTTAACCGAAAGCCTCCGCAGAAACGCTAAAACCAATAATGCAGCGATCGCCCAGAATGCGGCGTCCAGGGCGAAATTCGCCGCTGAGTACTGGGTCGGGCCGTTCATGTCGGTCACGAGCCACGCCAAAGGGTACCCGTAGCGCCTTACCTCGGGCAAGCCCACCTCT
>JAULTB010000035.1:0-12073 GCA_038801655.1 Candidatus Methanosuratincola thermotaenarum
GGGCATGCGGCTTCTGCGGCTTTACTGAATTCATCAGGTCCTAAAGGCAGCTGGCACTATGAACTCGGTGCAGTACGTACTTGGCATCGAGTCCACTGCCCACACTTTTGGCTGCGGGATCGCCTCCTCGGAAGGGAAGATACTGTCGAATCTAAAGAGCGAGTATGTCCCGATCTCGGGCGGGATTCACCCGAGGGAGGCAAGCCAGCACCATGCGGCGAAAGCTGCCGCCACGATCTCGGGCGCGTTGAAGGAGGCCGGGCTTAGGCTTAGCGATATCACTGCTGTGGCCTTCTCTGCAGGTCCGGGTCTAGGGCCCTGCCTCAGGACCGGGGCGACCGTTGCCAGGACGCTCTCTCTGGTCAGGAAGTGTCCGCTGGTGCCTGTCAACCACTGCATAGCACACATCGAAATCGGCAGGCTAGTGACCGGTGAGGACGATCCGCTCGTCGTTTATGTCTCAGGCGGCAATACGATAATCTCTGCTTACGCTGGGGGCAGATACCGCGTTTTCGGGGAGACTTTGGACATCGCTTTGGGCAACTGCCTCGATACTTTTGCGCGCCACCTTGGGCTCCCCCACCCGGGCGTCCCGAAGCTCGAGCAGCTCGCCGATGGGGGGAAGAAGTTCATACCGCTTCCTTACGTGGTCAAAGGCCAGGATGTTTCATACTCAGGGCTGTTGACCATGGCCTCGAGGCTGGCTAGCGAGTGCGACAGGGGGGACCTCAGCCTGAGCCTGTTGGAGGTTGCGTACGGGATGGTGGCTGAGGTAGCGGAAAGGGCAATCGCCCACACCGAGAAGGGCGCACTCCTCCTCACTGGCGGAGTTGCGAGGAGCAAGAGGCTTCAGCGCGCACTGTCCTTCGTCTGCAGCGATCACTCTGCAAGATTCCATGTCGTTCCCCCAGACCTTGCGGGTGACAACGGGGGCATGATCGCTTGGACCGGCTATCTTGCGCTGAAAGAGGGGCTGGCAGTCCCCGTAGAGTCAAGTTACGTGAATCCGAACTGGAGGCTAGACGAGGTGGAGGTTCCTTGGCGGAGATGAGGCTAATCAAGAAGGGCGCGGAGGCCGAGCTCTACCTCACCGATTGGATGGGGTTGAAAGCCGTCCTGAAGAGGAGGATAAAGAAGGGCTACCGCAACCCTGACTTGGACTCCTATGTGAGGGGATCAAGGACTTCCAACGAGGCAAAGCTCCTCTCCGAAGCCCGCCGGCTGGGCGTTCCGACCCCAGTTGTGTACTCGGTCGACAAGAGGAACTGCGAGATACTGATGAGCTACATCGATGCGCCGCCCCTGAAGCGGTTTGTGGAAAGCATGGACCCCAAGGGGCTCGCTCTGACCTTCTCAAGGGTGGGCGAGATGGTGGGGCGCCTCCATAGAGGCGGCATAGTCCATGGGGATCTGACGACCTCGAACATAATCCCATATTCGGGCCTTCTCTACCTGATCGATTTCGGGCTCGGCGAGCATTCTTCAGACGTCGAGTCAAGAGGGGTTGACATACACCTCATGAGGCGGGCCCTGGAGAGTTCACACCATGAAGTGTCCTCGGAGGCGTACCTCTCGTTCATAGAAGGCTATAGGCGCGTTATGGGGGATCTCTCCGAGCCTGTTCTCAGGAGGGTCGATGCGATCCGGAGGCGCGGCAGGTATGTCGACGTGAGCCACAGGAAGGAGGCATAGTCGGGTTTGGAGCTCTTTTTCGCTACCGGAAACCTCCACAAGTTGGAGGAGGCGAATTCTATCCTTTCAGAATTCGGCATACTCCTGAAGCCTGCGCCTTCTCTGAAGATAGAGATCCAGTCAGAGTCCCTTGAGGAGATAGCCAGATACGCGGCTGAGGCTGCATACCGATCGCTTGGATCCCCCTTGGTTGTCGAGGACTCTGGCCTTTTCGTAGAATCGCTGAACGGGTTCCCTGGGCCATATTCCTCGTACGCCTACAAGACCATAGGTTGCGGGGGGATTCTGCGCCTCTTGGAAAGCAAATGCAATCGGGCAGCTCGATTTGAGTGCGTCGTTGTCTACGCGGACCGGGATTCGATGCGATCGTTCGTCGGCGTTGCCAACGGATCAATCGCTGAGTCTCCGAGGGGCAGCGGCGGCTTCGGATTCGACCCCATATTCGTCTGCGAGGGGTGCGGCGGAAGGACTTTTTCGGAGATGCCCCCTTCCGAGAAGTCAGCCGTATCCCACCGGGGGAGGGCATTCAGGGCTCTCGGGGAATGGCTCAGCCGCTCGGGTCGAGAGCATACGCTTAAATAAATGTTCTTTATTCTATGCATTGCTCAGGTGGGCATATTGAGGAAGAGTAAGATTAAGGGCAGCTCCCACTCGATCAGACCGATCGAGAGCGGCGCTCCCAAGTGGGTCAAGGCCTCTCCAGAGGAAGTTGAGTCGCTAGTCCTGGAGATGGCGAAGAAGGGCCTTTCGCCTTCACAGATAGGAGTGCAATTGAGGGATCAGTATGGCATCCCGCTCGCCAGGCAGATAACCAACAAGAAGATACTCGCGATCCTGAGATCCAGGGGAGCGGCGCCGGAGATCCCAGAAGATCTCTTCAACCTCATGAAGCATTCTGCTGCCATAAGGCGCCATCTGGAGGAGCAGCCAAAGGACATGAGCTCTAAGAGAGGTCTGCAGCTGCTCGAGTCCAAGATAAGGCGGCTCACGAAGTACTATACTGCGACGGGGCGCCTTCCAAAGGACTGGAAGTACTCTCCTGAAAAGGCCTCGATACTGGTCCGTTAGCCGCATGACCCGGGGGGAGCTTGCTGTCCCTCCATAAGAACCCAAAAGGGCTGGAAGAGCGGTCTTTAGAGATCGCAGGGGAGCTTTCTTCGATCCCAGCCGGAGAGCCAGTCCTTGTGGTATGCCACCTTGATGCTGACGGGATAACCTCCGGAAGCATTATCGCCTCTGCACTCTTGAGGTCTGGGGCCGCCCCGCACATCAGGGTAGTCAAGCAGCTGGATGAGGCCGCGATTTCCGAGATCCTCCCGATCAAGGCGAAATACGTCATATTCACGGACATGGGGAGTGGGCAAAGGCAGCTGCTCGGGAGGCTCGGCTCCGCCGAGAGGCGTGTCTTCATAATCGACCACCACCAGCCCCCTTCTAAGGAAGGCGATGATGCGGGGGCGGTTGGCGGCATAATGGAGCTCAACCCCCACTTATTTGGCTTTGACGGGTCGAATGAGATCTCCGCATCTGGCACTGCTTTCCTGGTTGCCAAGAAGATGTCTTCTGAGAATGCCTCGCTTGCGCCATTGGCGATTGTGGGGGCACTCGGGGACATGCAGGATAAGGGAGATCGCGGATCTTTGATAGGGCTCAACGCATCAATCGCGGAGGAGGCCCAGAGATCTGGGCTAATCGCAGTTTCAAAGGGCCTAAAGCTATATGGTTTCGAGTCAAGGCCTCTTGTCAAGTCTATGGAATACACGCTCAACCCCTATCTGCCCGGGCTGAGCGGGGACGAGGGGGCCTGCTTCAAGTTCCTGAAGAATGCAGGTATCGAGCCCCGAAGGCAGGACGGCAGCTGGAGATCCATCTCGGATCTTTCAAATGAGGAGATCCGGCAAGTCACAAGCGCTCTGATAAGATACCTTATCTCCCAAGGCCTCTCGAGCCAAGATGCTGAAAGCGTCGTGGGAGTCCTGTACACTATAAAATCCGAGGCTGCAGACTCCCCGATGAGGGATGCCAGGGAGTATGCCTCGTCGGTCAATGCTTGCGGGCGCCTTGGGAAATATGGCCTGGGTGTGGCGCTGTGCCTTGGAGACCGGGCAGGTGCCCTTACCGAGCTCAGGGAGCTTCTCAACGAGTACAGGAAGAAGATCTCGGGCTACCTCAGGTGGCTCGAAAACAATCCGTCGTCCCTGAGAGTGATGAACAGCATACAGGTGATTCTTGCGGGGAGCAATATCGACGATCGGATGATCGGGACAATAATCTCGATTGCATTTTCAATGAAGCCTTTCACGAGGAGCAAGCCAATTTTTGGTCTCTCGAATGCGGAGGGGGCCGTCAAGGTGTCTGCAAGAGGGACCGCAGATCTGGTGCGGAGGGGCCTCAATCTCGGATCCGCAATAAGGGAAGCCTCCGAGCAGGTGGGAGGGACAGGCGGGGGTCACAATATCGCAGCCGGCGGGCAGATCCCTCTCGGGAAGGAGGAGGCATTTTTATCGATAGTAGACGGGATAATTGCAAAGATGATAGGGGGCGTAAAGCTTTGAGGTCGGAGATCCTGATCGAGAGGGTCTACGAGAGCTATGAAGCTGCAGAGACTGTCATGCGCGCAGTCTCCCCAGACAACAAGGGCGCCCCTGCCGGGACAGAGATTGAGATCTCAGCTTCAGGCGGAAAGTTGAAAGTCAGGATCGCCTCGTCCAGCGACTTGCAGTCCTTCCTGCGGACGGTCGACGACCTGCTCTTCTGCATTCAAACTGCAGAGCGCGCGATAGCCTCGCTGGGGAAAAAATCTGCGCAAAACCTCTGAAAACAAGTTTATATTGATCTTCTTCTTTTCTCACCTGATACTGCGGTGAGATCATGTCCGAAAGGAAAGCACCGGTTAAATTGAAGGATAAGTGGCGGCAGAAGAAATGGTATAACGTATACGCACCTGCCGCTTTCGGTAATGTCGAGATCGGAAAAACTCTCGCTGATGATCCGCAGAAGCTGGTAGGTCGCGTATTGGAGACGACTCTTTACAACATAACCGAGGACTTCTCGCTTCTGCACGTCAAGCTGCACTTCAGGATCACCAAGGTTGAGGGTGATAAGGCATACACGATGTTCATAGGCCATGACCTTGCGAGGGACTACCTGAGGAGTCTCGTGAGGAGAGGAGGATCAAGGATAGACGGGATATTCAACATGGTCACGAAGGACGGCTACAAGGTCCGTGTCGGCATCATCGCACTCTCGGCCGTGAGGACAAAGAGCTCGCAGAAGCGGATGATACGCCACCTGATGGAGGACACCGTCAACAAGAAGAGCGCGCAACTGCTCTACGACGAGCTGGCGCAGCAGCTGGTGCTAGGCAAGATCGCCTCAGAGATATACAATGCGGCGAAGTCGGTCTATCCCTTGAGGAAGATCGAAGTAAGAAAGAGCGAGCTCGTTGAGTCAGGCTCCCCTGTCCAGCCTGCTCCGCAGCCTGAGGCACAGCCGCCCCAGTAAAAACCTATTTTATTACCTCCCCCCTATTCTCTTTTGATGTCAAAAATGGATCATTTGATCAGCAGCTCTGGGTTGAGGGGCGTCGCAATGGAAGAGCTGACGCCAGACCTCTTTTTCAAGTTGGGTTTGGCGTCCTCGTTAATGAAGCCAGGCACATACGCTGTCGCATACGATGTTAGGTCGACATCGCCCCTCTTGGCCGATGCATTCCGATGCGGGCTGAACGCTGGCGGGTCACAAACCATCTCATATGGGCTAATGCCGACGCCGGCGCTTGCCTTCATATCGAGAGGGCTGGCAGGTGGCGTGATGATCACTGCAAGCCACAACCCCCCGCAGTACAACGGGGCGAAGATCTTCGACGGCAGGGGCGCCTCCTGGAAGCCTTCCGACTATCGATCGCTAGTGAATTGCTTGGAGCGCAACTTGGAGTGCAGCAGGTGGGACTCGGTCGGGTCCTCGAGGCATGGCGCCGGCCTCCACAGGTATCTGGAATGGCTCTCGTCCAGGCGGGAGTTCCGAGAGGCTTGGAGTGTTGGGCTGGATCCCGGGAACGGGTCGACATGCCTGACGGCGCCGCTGGCTTTCGAGTCCGCAGGGTGCAGCTTGGAGGTTGTCAACTCGCACCCGGATCCGCTATTCAAGGGGAGAGGCTCGGAGCCGAACGAGTCCTCGATCTCGCCCCTCTCGGAGCTGGTCAAGTCCAAAGGGCTGGATGTGGGGTTTGCATACGACGGCGACGGAGACCGGTTCGCGGTTGTGGACGAGCATGGTCGTTTCTTGAAGCAGGATGTAGCTTTGGCATTCGTTGCCTCGGAGATGGTCAAGGGCGGAAAGAAGGACATCATAGTGAATGTTGATACCTCGTCAGTAGTCGATCTCGTGGTTGAAGCCGCAGGGGGGAGGGTCCACCGGGCTCCTGTTGGCGATGTCTATATTCTTGAGGCGCTCCTAGACCTTGGGGGGCCATTCGGCGGGGAGACTTGCGGGGCATGGATCTTCCCCGAGGAGTCCCTCTGCCCCGATGGAGTCCTCTCCTCGATTATCTTCCTTTCAATGCTTGAGGAGTCAGGTCTCCGCCCATCCGAAGTTTGTGCGGGGGTCCCAACCTTCTACACGGAGAGGAGGTCTGTGCCATGCCAGAGCAGCAAAAAGGAAGCGCTGATGCGGGCTGTCTCCTCCAGAGCGCTCGGGTGGCTCAGTGGCGTCGATATGAATGAGGTTGACGGCGTGAGGGTAAGTTTGGCTGACCGTTCTTGGGTGCTGATCCGACCCTCGGGGACCGAGCCCCTAGTCAGGATAACCTCTGAGTCCAAGGAAAGGTCTGCTGCAAAAGAGCTTGCTGATCGAGCGGTGGCGCTCGTAAAGGACGCAATGGGTGATCTTGTATGAAGGGCGTTATACTCGCTGCTGGGAAGGGTGAGCGACTTGATCCATTGAACAGCAGCCGCCCGAAACACATCCTTCCCATAGGGGGGTCGCCCCTCATCTTCCACGCAATCCGGGCTTTGAAATCGTCCGGGATAAATGAGATAGTAATTGTCGTCCACCATATGGCTGATCAGATAGTTTCATGCATAGGCGATGGCAGCGCATTCTCGGTCAGGGTCGAATACGTCGATCAGGGGCGCCCAGGTGGGACTGGCGATGCGCTCCGGGCGGCTGCGCCGCTCATCGGTGGCGATGACTTTCTTCTTGTCTACGGAGACCTAGCATTCAAGCCATCGTCTGTGGCTGGGATGGTTTCTTTTTGGGAGGCGTCCGGCAAGCGGGGGGCGGTGATCGGAGCAGTGAGGCTTCCCAATGCTTCCGAATATGGCGCCATCGAATCTAGCGGCGGGCGCCTCTTACGGATAATGGAAAAGCCCTCTCTACCCGCTTCAGGTCTGGTGAATGCAGGCATGTATCTATTTCCCGGAAGCCTGCTCAAGTACCTTGACATAACGCCCCTTTCGGAGAGGGGCGAGTATGAGCTGACCACCACAATCAACCTCGCCACCGAGGGCGGGATGATTTTTTCAGTGTATGAACTGGATGACGGGAGTTGGGTCGATGTTGGGAGGCCTTGGAACGTGCTTGAGGCAAACCGTCTCCTGCTCGACGAGCTGGTGAAGGGGAGATCAGTCGAGGGGACTGTTGAAGAAGGGGCCATGATAAGGGGCGATGTTGTAATAGAAAGGGGCGCAACCGTCCTGTCAGGCTCCTACATTGAGGGCCCGGTCTGGATCTCTTCTGGTTGCAGGGTCGGGCCTAACTGTTATGTCAGGCCTTACACCTACTTGGCACAAGGCGTGAGGGTGGGCAACGCGTGCGAGATCAAGGGCAGCGTCGTCATGGAAAGAACCCACATAGGTCACCTCTCATACATAGGCGACAGCGTTCTGGGCAGAGACTGCAACATAGGCGCGGGGACTATCACCGCCAACCTAAGGTTCGACGAAAGAAACATCAGGGCATCGCTTAAGGGGAAGGTGGTGGACACCGGGCACCGGAAGCTGGGGGCATTCCTTGGGGACGGGGTGAAGACCGGGATTAACGTCTCGTTATACCCTGGCGTAAAGATCGGGCACTCTAGCTGGATAGGCCCACACGCCTCCGTCCATAGGGACGTCCCCCCTGAGACCTTGGTTGTCTCAAAAGTGGAATTTGAAATGCGCCCGAGGCGGTGAATTCTATACCGCTCGAGAGGAACGTAGTCAAGAAAGACCACAGGAAGGTAAGGCTAAAGTTCGCCCTGGCTTACCCGAGCCCATATTCTGTCGGGATCAGCAACCTGGCTGTAAGGCTGCTCTATGAGCTCATAAACAGCAGGGAGGACTGCCTCTGCGAACGCTTCTTCTTCTCTGGGTTCAGGGTATCCCCGGTCAGCCTGGAGTCGAACCTTCCGCTGGGCGCGTTCGATGTTGTGGGGTTCTCTCTCCAGCATGAGATCGACTATCTCCGCATGCTTGACATGCTTGACTCTTCATCGATCGAGCTCTTCGCTTCCCGAAGGAAGCGCCCCATAGTGATCGCTGGCGGACCGGCCATATCCTCCAACCCATCCCCCCTTGAGGATTTCGTTGATCTCTTTGTTGTGGGCGAGTCAGAGCCTATCCTCGACTACCTCCTAGACAGGCTCTCTGAGGGGGACGACCCCAAGCAGTTGGCAGGATCCAGGGCCGGCCTTTACGCCCCAGGCCTGGAGGCTGAGCGCGGGATTGTGGACTCGCTTGAGGATGCACCGCACGCGATCAGACAAGTCCACCCAGTTTCTGGGCAGGGATTCTCCTCGACATTCTTGCTCGAGGTAAGCAGAGGCTGCAACAGGGGGTGCAGGTTCTGCTTGGAGTGTTTCCTCTACAGGCCCAAGAGGGAGCGCTCCTACAGAAAGGTGACGGAGATCTTGGAGCAAGGTCTGCCCCTCTCGGGCCTCGATCGGGTCACGTGTATAAGTTCTGCGTTCTTTGACCACAAAGAAATATGCGAGATCCTGGCATGGATGCGCGACAGGCATGTGAGGTACTCGCTGCCGTCTGTTAGGGTCTCGAAGAAGGGCAGCGATTTGGCCGAGCTCCTTGCCGCAGGGGGCCAACGGTCAATCACGATCGCCCCAGAGTCGCCTTCAAGCCGCCTGAGGGGGGTGATAAACAAGCCCCTCGATGAATCGGAAATGGCAGCGTTCCTCGAGTCATCCCGCAGGGCTGGCATAAGATCCTTGAAGCTCTATTTCATGGTAGGGATACCTGGCGAATGCGCTACAGATCTGGAGCTGCTGCGGCCGATGCTCGCAGGTGCGATCTCAGCAGGCTTCGACCCAAGATCCATCCACGTAAGCGTGAACCCTATGATCCCAAAGGGAAATACGCCATTCCAGTGGGCCCGCATGGTCAGCGAGCCAGAGTACAGATCCAGGGTGTCGAAGATGAGGGAGATTTGCACTGGCCTGGGAATACGGAGGTTCGAGTCGATGGACTACAGGTGGGGGGCAGTGCAGTCGTTTCTGTCCGTATCAGGCAGGGAGGCCTCATCCGCCCTGCTCATCGCGCTCAAGGACGTCTCTGAGGGTGGTCAAGGCGACCTCGGGACATGGAGGCGCGTGCTCAAGAGTATCGGGAAGGACTTTGAGGCGATGCAGCCTAATTATTCCGAGGACGAACCCCTGCCTTGGGAAGTGATAAAAGGGGGACCAAGCAGATCTCTCTTGCTGCATGAATACCGGAAGGCTGTCGGAGGTCAAGTTTGATGGGGTTTTCTGAGAAGGAGCTGAAGCGGGATTATCCCAACCTCTACAGGGAGATCAGTTCAGATATGGGGGGTGCCCACTCCTTGAAGGTAGACAGGGGCAGGGGGTACGACCCGTCTGTCATTGACTTCCTTCAGCGGTGCAGCACGGACGCGGAAGGCCTAGAAGTCATTGAGTTCATGGAAAAGAGGGGAGAGATCTCGAAGGCTTATGCCGAGTCCTTGAGGAAGAGGATCGCTGAATCAGGGATCAGGTCATTCGGGGAGAAGCGGGATTCTGGCTACTACTTCAAGAAGTTCGGCTAACCCCGCACGCCTTTTGCAGAGACTATCTTGATGATATCCCTGTCCTTGATCCTGTAGTCTTCGCCGATCTTCTGCCCTGTTCTGACGTCGATCGCATACAAGAATCCCTCGCCCAGATCCGAGTGAATTTTGTAGGCCAGCCCTCTTGCAGTAGTCCCTTCTTGGACAAGCACAACATCAGGGAGCACGTTACCCTTGTGGTCTGTTAGCTTGTTAGCATCCTCAACTGGGAATACCGATATCATCTTCAGCTCCTTCTTGTAGATGCTCTCTAAAGCTTCCTGCACACCTGTGCTCCCCCACTTCCCTAGAAGATCTTTAATCTTGCGAAGCCCCTCTTTCTGCCTCTCGTTCAGGCTCTCCTCCTTGAGCACCTTGAAATCTGGGTCGCCTGGGTTGTAGCTGATTATCCCCTTCTTGGCTGCAAGCCTCAATGCCAGCTCGGCCTCTGCCGAGCAGGGGATTACCGCCCTGTCCTTGAACTCCTGCCTCAGCCTCTCGATGTTCCCCTCTGCCTGCCTTATGTCTATCTTGTTCGCGGCAATCACCATCGGTTTCGAAGCCTTCCTCAGCTCCTCAACGAACGTCCTCAGGTCTTCTTCTGTCCACTCATCGATCCTCTTTTTCAGATCGTCCTTCGCGCCAATCGCAGCCAAGACATGCCGCCTGCTTATCATTAGGCCTGTGAGCCTCTCGGTCAGCAGCGTGACGCCGTCCTCCTTGAGCTGCCTTATCCCTTTGACGATCCTGTCCCAGTCTTTCTTCAGGATCCCTGTCATCCACATCGTTATCTCATGCTCGAGGAACCTTACGTCGTCCACGGGATCCCTCGTCCCGGGCTGGCAGGCATTCCCGTTGGCGTCCGTGCTGCCTGACGCGTCGACCACCTGTATGAAACCGTCCGCCTGGCGCAGGTCGTCTAAAAACTTATTCCCGAGCCCGCGACCTTTGTGAGCGTCAGGGACGAGCCCAGCCACATCCACCAGTTTCACTGGGACCCATCTGATCCCATCGATGCAGACCGAATTCCTGGGATCGTCTTTAACCCCCATCTCCCTGCATACGCACTTTACCCTTATGCTGGCGATCCCTTGGTTCGGTTCTATTGTGGTGAATGGCACAGCGCCTATCTTTGCCGGTGCAAGAGTGCTGGCGCAGAAGAAGGTCGTCTTTCCTACATGCGTTTTTCCTACAAGACCTGCGATCATTTGAGCTCCTTTAATACTTCTGCGCAGAATCTATATTAACCCAATCTGCTGGGCGTCACCTGCGGAATCAAAGGGCAACCCGCTGTGCTAAGGTGCGATACTGAATAGATTGCGATCCCTGCGGCCCCCCTTCAGTTTTTGATTGGAGCATAAACTATTTTACAGCCCTTGAGGGTTTAGATGACGCTAGGTGTCCCCAGATGAGGGTGCTGATTGCTGACGAGGTCGATGCCGAGTGCGGATCGAGGCTTAGGGCCGCAGGGTTCGAAGTAGACGAGAAATTTGACCTCCCATACGATTCGCTTAAGGGCATAATCGGGATCTATGATGTGCTAATCGTAAGGAGCAGGACCAAGGTAACGCGCGAAATAATCGAAGCGGGGAAGAATCTCAAAGTCATCGGAAGGGTCGGGGTGGGCCTCGACACAATCGACGTCAAGGCTGCTGAGGAGGCCAAGATAAAGGTCATCAACACCCCTCAGATGTCTACCGTTGCAGTGGCCGAGCTTGTAATGGGGATGATGCTCAGCCTTGCAAGGCGGATACACCTTGCAAACGACTCGATGAAGCGGGGGCTTTGGGAGAAGAAGAAGCTCCATGGCACCGAGCTGAACGGCAAGACCCTTGGGGTAGTCGGCTTCGGTAGGATAGGGCGAGCAGTCGCGGAGAGGTCCAAGGCATTTGGCATGAATATACTCGTCTACGATGTGATTGCCGACGAGGGCGCCCTAGCAAGGCTAAGTGCAGAGAGGGTGAACCGGGTCGAAGATCTTCTTTCCAGGTCTGATGTTGTGACCGTTCATGTGCCTCTCTTGCCAGAGACTTACCACATGTTTGGCGACTCTGCCTTCTCGTCTATGAAGCAAGGCGCATTCTTCATAAACGCCTCGAGGGGGGAGGTTGTGGATACAGCCGCGCTCTTGAGGGCTCTGAAAAGCGGGAGGATCGCAGGTGCCGCCTTAGACGTATTCGAGCACGAACCCCCGGAGACTCCCGAGGAGAAGGAGCTTGTATCCCTCCCCAATGTGATCGCCACCCCTCACATAGGCGCCCAGACTAGGGAGGCCCAGTCGCTGGGGGCCATACTCATAGCCGAAAACATTATAAACGCCTTTAAGACGCTTTAGTCTGCGGTTGGT
>JAULTB010000036.1:0-11426 GCA_038801655.1 Candidatus Methanosuratincola thermotaenarum
GCCCTCACCGGCGATGCCAAGAAGGCGACCAAGGAGAAGGGCGAAGAGCTGATCTCCGCCGTGGTTGAAGACCTCGCCAAGGTCATAGCGGAAGTGCGCAGGATGCTCGGGCTCTGATCGGGGAGCCTCAACTTTTTACGCCACCTTTCCCAAATTATTCCTGGTGTCAAACCTGAGGGCATTCACAACGCACCTGACCATCAACACAGGGAAGAGGAGGGAAGTAATCAACATCACTGGAGGGGTCCAGGGTGCGGTGACCGAGAGCGGGATCACCGACGGGCTTTGCGTGGTCTTCACTACCCACTCCACGAGCGCGATAATAGTCAATGAGGACGAGGAGGGGCTCAAATCGGACATACTCAGGAAGACGGCAGAGGACTTCCCGGAGAGCAGGGCGTGGGCGCACAACAGGATAGACGACAATGCCGATGCACACTTGGCTGGGACCTATCTCGGCCCTTCGGTGACGATCCCTGTCAAAGGAGGGAGGCTTACCCTGGGCACATGGCAAAGCATATTCTTCCTCGAGCTGGACGGCCCCCGCTCAGGGAGGAGGGTCGTTGTCCAAGTGATGGGCGAGTGATTCACCTCATCCCCCACGAGACCTCAGGGACCCGGCAAGTGAGCGGTACCTCTCGCTCTCCTCCTTCCTTCCCAGTTTCTCGAGCGCGATCGCCATGTTCTGTGCAGCCCTGGCGAAATTTGGCTCTATCTTCAGCGCCATGTCGAAGAACGGGATCGACTCCTCGACCTGGCCTTTCCTCATGAGGGCAATCCCCTTACCTTCCCAGGCGAAAGCGAGCTCAGCGTCGTAAGAGATCGCCTTGTCGAAGCACTCAAGTGCCTCGTCGTACATGCCGAGATTGACGAAGGCGATCCCCTTGCCGCCCCAAGCCACCGCGTTCTCGGGATCCATCTCAAGCGCCAGATCAAAATAGACGATCGCATCCTCGTTCTTGCCGAGCTCTAGGTGGATCCTCCCTCGCGTTATCATCTCGTTCAATGCGCTCATCAGAACACCCTAGAGGGCAACAAATACTCTATTTTCAGGATCGGCTAATAAGGATTGCATCTGTTCCGGCGAATGGATTCCGCTATCCGATGGGGAGCCTGATGGTGAATCGCGTGCCTTTGCCCAACTCGCTCTGCACCTCTATTGACCCGCGGTGTGCCTCTATCGCCTTTTTGCAAATGGCTAGACCCAGGCCCATCCCCTTTGCCTTCGTAGTAAAAAACGGATCGAAGAGTTTTTTGAGGTTTTCAGGGGATATGCCGACTCCAGTGTCGCTGAAGGATACCTGGGCGCAGTTCCCCTCCTTCCTTATCGAGATCTCGAGGGATCCGCCCCCGGGCATGGCTTGGAAGGCATTGGTTATCAGGTTTATGAACACCCTCCTGATGAGCTGGGGGTCGCCCTTTATCCTGCCTAGTGTCGTGTCAGGCTCCACAACTACTGCAACATTCTCCGGTCTGCTCACCGATTTCAGCGCCTCCTCTACGAGACCGTTCAGGTTTATGTCATAGAACTCTGGCTTTGTCGACTTGGCATAGTCTTGTAGGTCGGTTACCATCTTGTTCATGAAGCCGACCTGTTTATTCAGATTCTCGAGGAATGCGATGAAGCCACGCTCCTCCAGCATTTTTTTCGCATCCTCAGGCAGGCTCCTGATCTCCTCCTCGGTGTTGTAAACTGAGTAAACAATTGCCTGGAGCGGGTTCCTCAGGTCGTGACCCACCATCGCTGCGACCTGACCTATCGCCGCGAGGCGCTTGACTTCAAGATCGTCAGACTGGTCGGTCCCGAGCATCTCTGCAAGGTCAGCGTCATTGGATTTCGGCGGCTCCAGCGACTTTCTTGCAGGCGAGGTCTCCTCGTTCATTTTCCCGCGCATTTTCATCAAGCCGTAGAGCACCAGGACAAAACCGCCTGCTTTGAGCAGACCGCTCATTAACACGCTCAAGATCTCAGGCTCCGCAGTGAGTTCGCCAAGGAGGCCTGCAAGGAAACCCAACATGAGAACCGCCCACCCGAGCTTCAGAAAGACCCCCATATTGCGCGAGAATAGGCTGCCCAAGAGCAGCACCGCCAGTATGATGCCCTCCATGAAGAGGTTGCTGTAGTTGATTTGCGCGTCTAGCGGGAAGATCGAGGGCCAGGCAGTCAAAAGGGCGAAGGCAGCGGATGCTGCGACAGGATAGATCAGGCACTCGCTTCGCATCAGAACTCATTCCTTCATCATGATTATGCATACAAACCATTAATTAGACTTTCTATTGTCATATGCGTATAAAAAGTGTTTAACAGAAAAAAATATTTAGAGTATCTTTGAGGCAATCTTCATTGCGAGAATGGGGTGCCTCGAGAACTTCGCTACGACTCTCTTCACATCGAGACCGTTAGCCAGGTCGACAATGTCGTCGCCGCTCATAATCGATCCGAGGAGATCCAGGTCGTCGTCGCCGAGCGCCTCGAGCGCCCTCAGCACCTTGAGGCTCCTGCTGATCCTTGTCCCCCAGTACTCGCCGTACGACGCGGGATATTTCCTGAGCGCCCCGGAGTCCCCTGCTTCCAGTGCCTCTGCAACGCAGGCGCCTGCTATGCTGCCCGCCCCCATGCTGGTCCTGATCCCTCCGCCTGTGATCGGAATCACCTGCCCAGCGGAGTCGCCGCAAAGGACAACATTCCCCCTTACGATCTCTCTGATCTGGCCGCCGACGGGCACGCCGCCGCCCCCCTCTTTCACAACCCTTGATCCTTCAAAAATATCAGGGTGGGAGGCGATGAACTTGTCCAAGTAGGGCTTCGCCGGCTTCCCCCTGACGCCTATCCCGACATTGGCGACATACTCGTTCTTTGCGAATATCCACACGTACCCCAGAGGGGCAACTTCATTGCCCATGTAGATGCGTATAATGTCTTTCTCTGGGACCTTGCAATTGACCATCACGTACTGGATCGTTGGGATGATCTCAAAGCCTGAAAGGTCGAACCCGCATGACTTGGCGACCCTGGATCCGACACCGTCCGCGCCAACGAGGTATTTGAAAGCGATCTCCTTGTCCTCGCCCTTGTGGGAATAGATCAGGCTCTTTGCGGTTCCCCCTTCCATCTTGACGTCCTTGACCTCGGATCGCATCTCGAGGTCGGCACCCGCGGAGACCGCTTGGCTTGCCAAGGCGTAGAGGAACTGCTGCTTGTTGAGTATGTACCCGCGGTAGTCCCCCCCAGAGATCCTGACTCCTTTCGTCTCGTCAGGAGGGAAGACATAAGCCCCGTTTATCGTGTTGGAGATGAGGGATGGGGACGGAGGGATCTCAGCAGTCTCGAAGGCCGAGACCGAGACCGCCTCGGCGCATGCCCTAGTCCCGAGGTCTTTCTCCTTCTCAAGGATCAAAACCGAAAAGCCCTTGGAAGCGATCTTCCTCGCAGCCATCAAGCCTGCAGGGCCAGCGCCCACAACCACGGCATCATAGTCCATTTCGGTAAGCCCCCGTAAACGATAAGCCCGCTTCTATATAAAAATCCATGGTCATCTCTCCAGCACCGCCCTGTTCCTGAGCGTACCTATCCTCTCGACTGTTGCCTCGACCGTGTCCCCGTCGTGGAGCTGCCCAATCTTCTCAGGGGTCCCCATCGCAATAAGCGCCCCAGGCTCTAGAGTCGTGAAAGATGATATGTACTCGACCACAGATGGGACATCAAAAATCATTTCGCTCGTCCTCGAGCTCTGCCTGACCTCCCCGTTCACGCTCAGTGAAAGGGAGAGCGACATCGGATCTCCGACCTCGTCGCCGGTGACAATGAAGGGCCCGATGGGAGCGAATGTGTCAAAGCCTTTCGACCTCAGCCACGGTCGGGCGAGGGAGAAGTCCCTTTGCTGTATGTCCCTCGCTGTTATGTCGTTTAGCACAGTATATCCGAAGATCCTGGAATACGCCTCGGATCTCGGGATGTATCGCCCGCCCTTCCCAATCACGACGCAGAGCTCGACCTCGTAGTCAACCCTCGCTGAGACCTTGGGCAGCACGATCTCGTCGCCAGGACCCACCACAGACCTAGAAGGCTTCATGAAAACGATCGGCACTTCAGGGACAGGCCTCTTTAGCTCGGGCGCATGCGACCTGAAGTTGAAGCCGAGGCAAAAGACTGCAGGAGGCCTCGTGATCGGTGCCCTCAGACGTGCTTCATTAAGCTTGACTGCTACTCGCTTTTCTTCCATCCCGAGCAGTTCGGATCCGGAAAGGGAATCAACCTCTTCCTTCAGGGACGAGAGGAGCGCCTCGTCTGCGAGCTCTATGAATGAGAGAAGGTCGAGATCGACCCCGCCGAGGAGCCCCCTGATCGTTTCTAACAAGTCCAGGCGGACCAAGTATTCTCCAACCACCATGCCAGGGAAGAGTTTTGAGCCTTGCTCGAATGTGGCGAATTTCATAAAGACACCTGCGGTTTCAGAGTCTATCAGGGTAGATCTTTAAAAAGATTGGGTAGGGCAGGGAGGGAAAGATCACTTGCCCTTGGAGAATACGATGAAGAGGACAACCGCGAGCGCCAAGATGACGACCCCAACCCCGATGATGTAAATCATCGTATTGTCAGCACCCCCAGAATATTCAGCCGTGATCGCCAGGGGCGAAGAGGCGGACGGGGCGTATATCTGCCCCTCAGGTATGCCGGCTACCACTGACCAGGTCCCGCGCTTGTTCAAGATCAGCTGTAGGCTGAACTCAGAGTCGTTCGTGCTCACGGTCATATTCGTCTTCACGTTTGCGGGATCGGTGACGGTGATTATAACCTGGGTCTCGGCAACCGGCGGGTAAATCCTGCCGTAGATGGCAACAGGAACGGAGGTCACATTCTCTGAGAGCGTGACCGTTGTCTTGGATGAATTTAGCATAACTGTAGGGGTGACCTTCACACCTGGAGCCGCCGTAACAGTGACAATCCCTGATTTGTTGGCGAAGCGGCTGGCATCGCCCGGCCAGACTGCGTAGAAGGAGTAGACTCCACCCTCATTGAGCACCACTGTGTGGAAGAAGGTGCCCTCGATCAGGGTAAGGTTGGCGATTTGATTGAAGCCCGAGCCGTTCACCGACCCATATAGTCGCAACACCCCATCTTTCATCGGGGGGGCGGTTCCGGTTAACTTTATCCTTGATCCGGGGGGGACGCTGGCAGCCGTCGAGGACATCGCTATCTCCACAGGGGTCTTCGAGGAAGGGGGGAACGCCTCAATGGATAATGTGTTTGACTCGACGGGGTTGTATTGATTGTCGCCTGACCAGTATGCCCTTATCCGCATCATGCCAGGGGAATCTGGGACGAAGCTGAATGCGAACCTGCCGTCAGTCATTGATGAGTTCCCCGCGTACATGAAACCCGTACCGTTCTTGGACATAAAATACACCACTGTGCCGTCTCCTGAAGTCGGGGACGAACCGAAAACAGTGAACTCTTGGTCTACCATGACGTTTGCATACTCAGAACCTATGGTGAGCGCTGTGTTCTCCTTTGGGGGGCCGAAGACAACTTTTCCAGCAATGGAACCCTTCGGCATCTCCACCAAGGTTATGTCTGCCCGAACTTCCCCTTGACCAGCAACGGCAGTGACATTGATCTCGCCGTCATAGTACCCCCTTTTCGATGCCGTCAGTGGCACAGTAATGGAACTTTGACCAGCGGGCAGGGCAATCTCGATTGTATAGCTCCCATCATCCGAGCTCGACGTGTAGTCCGAAGGGGTGAATACCATGGCTGAAGATACGGGCCTGTTCATGGAGTCGAGCACCCTCCCTGAGACTATTACTTTTGAAGCGCCAATCGTGGAGAGCTTGAAGTCAATATTCTTTGTCTCATGAGCTGCCGTTACGAGCACAGTCTTGGATTTTGAGAATTCGTTGTTGGCAATGACTGTATAGTTTCCGGTACCGAGCCCTGTGCTTATCGAGTAAGTGCCGTCTGAATTTGAGTAGGCATAACCGAAGTACCTGTTGTCGCTGCTGAAGGCATAGACGAGTATTGATCCAGCCGGAGAATTGTCCGAATAAACGATCCTACCCGAGATGATCCCAGAGCGCTTGAGTACGAAGTTAACGGTCGATGTAGATCCTGCAGTCAAATTCACAGTGGCGGAGTCCGAGAACGGATCGAAGACAAAACCGGTTACATCGTATATAGTCAGGTTGTACCTGCCGCTGGGTAGGTTTGTTGATATGTTGAACCGCCCAAGGCTGTCGGCCTTTGCGAAAGCGAACCTGGATTGCCCGTCGATGCTGAAAGCCCTCAACGTCACCCCAGCCACAGGCGATCCGCTTTCATCCTTGACCGTGCCAGCAATTATGCCCGATGCGTTGAGGCGGATAAGGACCCCTGATGTAGTTTGCCCCTCAGCCGCAGCGATGCCGCTGACAGATCCGGTCATGTACCCAAAGCCTGAGGCAGGGAAGTAAGGATCTATGTACCCGATTATTGAATAATTGCCACTCCTAACGTTCGAATCGAAGGTGAATGCCCCAGAGTCGGAAGATCGGGTGGCGGCCACAACCGAACCGCTCCCTTCGTCCACAAGGCGCAAAGATATGTTGGATATGGGTTCGTCATTCGGCCCGACGACCATCCCCTCGATTCGTGCAGATGGGCTCAGGTTGATCACGCCGAGGTCCTTCAGGTACCCAGCGTATATATTCACCCCGCTTAGGTAAGTGCTGATGTACCCGGGCGCCGAGACCTCTACGTCATATGTGCCTGCTGCCAGCCCATCAATTATTGAGAAATCCCCTGAATTGGAAGTCTCTGTCGAGGCAGCACCGTTATCTCCAAAGACGACGACAGAGGCGTTCCCTATCACTATATGCGACTCAATAGAAGATTCATAAAGCCCTGAGCCCACAGGCAGGGCAATGCTGTTGAGATAGAGCAACAGCAGAATCGCGACCAGGAGTACCTTGCGCTGCATCAATACCACATTAATCATAAAAGTCGTTATTTGTTATAACCCTTTCTAAAGAATTTATTTATGACTTCAAATCGATTTGGAATTTTTAAGGCTTGAATTCACGATGATCCATAGTACCTTTTGTACTCCGCATAGTGCCCTCTAAGGAATTCGTCGAAAGCCACCCTGCTCAGGCGGTCTGCCTCTTCGTTCTCTTCCCTAGGGATCCATTTGAGAGTGGTTTTGCTGAAGTGCTTAAGGAGATCTTCTGCCTTCCTGTGGAGCGCTACTAAACGCCTCGCCCTGACCGCATACTTGCCGGAGAGCTGGTTTATGACCAATTGGCTGTCGCCCCTTATCTCGACCTCACCGTTGTAACCTATGGAGAGGAGGTGCTCGAGACCCCTGATCAGCGCGTGGTACTCCGCGACATTGTTTGAGACGTCGTCGCCGAGCATTCCCGCCCCGACGAAGCCGCGCCCCTCGTTGAGCTTCTTCCCATCGGAATAAATGGCATAACCAAAGGTGGCTACACCGCCCGGGTTTTTGGGCATGCAGAGCCCATCGAAATAGAGCGTGATCACAGGTTTTCCACTCTCCCGTTACTTGGGGGTTTGGGCTTTTAACATTGTGGGCGGGAAATCCCACGCCCTTTTAGGGGCGGGCGGGTGGCTCACCGCCACCGGCAGTAGCAGTCCTGCCCACAGCAGAGGCTGGGTCCGTCACATGATTCGGGAAGCCACGAGGAGGGGCTTCTATTACTGCAAATAATAAATAGATAGATTAAAATATAATATCGTTGGTATTATGCGGGGTGCCGAACATGGCAAGAAGAAGGGGCTTGAGCACTACCGCGATCCACCACGGGTGTGCAGAAGGCGACGACATAATAGAGCCAATCTACCAGACCACCATCTTCAAGCACCCAAACGGAAAGCAGATCCGGGGCAGGGATCTCAAGTACAGCAGGGAGGACAATCCGACTGTAAACCTGCTCGAGATGAAGATGGCTGCCCTCGAGGGCGGAGAGGATTGCTTGGCTTTTTCTTCAGGAATGGCAGCGATCTCGACCCTTCTGCTTAGCCTGACCAGGCAGGGGGACACCATTGTTGCCTCGAAGGAGGTCTACGGGGCGAGCCTCATCCTAATGAGGTCGTTGGAGAAGTTCGGGATAAGGGTCAAGTGTGTCCTGAACGACAAGCTGGAAGGGGAGATCGGCGACGAGACCAAGCTCGTCTTCGTGGAGTCGATCACCAACCCGACCTTGAATGTCCCTGACATCAAAGGGATAGCCGAGGCATGCCGCAGGAATGGGGCAACCTTGGTCGTCGATAACACATTCGCCACGCCCATAAACTTCAGGCCGATCGAAGCAGGGGCAGAGTATGTTATACACAGCGCGACCAAGTACCTGGGCGGCCACAACGATGCGGTCGCCGGGGTTTTGATCGGACCAAAAGAAGGGATAAACAATGCCTGGGAGTGGAGGAGGAACCTTGGGGGTAGCCTGGATCCATTCGCGGCATACCTGGTGATCAGGGGATTGAAGACCCTGAAGCTGAGGGTAGAGGAGCAGAATAGGAAGGCGCAGGTGATAGCGGAGTTCCTTGAGCGACATCAGAAGGTCAAGAAGGTCCACTACCCCGGTCTGGAGTCCAGCCCCCACCACGAGAGGGCAAAGGAGCTGATGAGGGGGTTCGGAGGGGTGGTCTCATTCGAGCTCGAAGGCATGGAGAGCGCGATGAGGTTCCTTGGCGGGCTCAAGCTGATCAAGACTGCCCCCAGCCTCGGAGGGGCAGAGACGCTAGTGACCCACCCCGTATCATCATCGCACAAGAACATAAGCCCCGAGGAGAGGACAGAGCTCGGGATCACCGACGGGCTCGTGAGGCTCTCTGTCGGGCTCGAGGACACAGAGGACCTGATCGCGGATCTCGAAGAGGCGCTGGCCACTGCCTGAGGGTCACTCAGGCGGTATTATGGCGCTGTTCCCGAGATCGTCCTCGATTATGATCGTGAAGGGGAGAGAGCCGCCCATTGCCAACCTTATCCTCTTGACTGCCATCTCTGCCTCTTCCCTCTTCGGGCCATCTTCGATCCCTGCGAGCTGCTCAGCAACCTCAAGGAAACGCTGCAGGACCCCCTCGACATTTGTGACAAAACCGACCGGCCTGGAGCCAGGGCTAAGTTCTAGCCCAAGCTCGGGTATCAGTATCTTCCCGGTTGGTGACCTTATCACCCTCGCGCTGAGGTCTTTCCCGCCGGAGACCCGGAACTCTATCTTCTTTATCCCGCGGTTCTCAAGCGGGATCTCGTGGTACGCCCTCACCCCGCACTTCGGGCAGAACATCGAGACCAGGACAGCCATGCCCAGCCCCGGGATCTCGTCGTAGAGCTCCTCGACCGAAAGGGTCTCCTCGCCGCAGCCTGGGCAGATGGCCTTGTATGAAAAGTGCTCCCTCTTTTCCATAGCGACCAGACGCACTTATCAAAACAAGATATATATGGTTTGCACAGAACCATTAATGTGACCGCAAATGCCAGGGCTCCCGATAGAGGTCGTCCTTTTCAAGTCCGAGAACTGCGCGGGCTGCCAGGCTGCAGACAGGTTAATCTCCTCCAAGGTAAGCGAACTTAACTCGGGCCAGGAGGCTGTCAGGCTCATCAAGTACGACATTGACACCGAAGAGGGGTTCAAGGAGGCTGAGAAGAGGGGCGTCGAGTCGACCCCTGCAGTCTTCGTCTCGGGGGAGAGGTACGTGGGCGAGATCGGGGACGAGTTCTTCGAGTTTCTGGGCAAAAAGATAAGCGGCAAAGTAGAGACGCAGACTTAACAATAGGATCGACCGAGGGTTGCGCGGTGAACCTAGGCATGGCGGACTCGGAGGGTTTGGGCTCGATGCGGCTCAAGGAGATTGCGATCAGTCCGATTGGCATCGTCAGGACAAGATACGGCGACTCAGAAGTGGGGGAAAGCTTCGACGGGGTTCCAGGGAGGATCGAGATCTTTGAGGAGTACTCCGAGGGGCTCGAAGGCATAGAGGGATTCTCGCACATAATAGTCGTCGCCTTCTTGGACAGGGTCAAAGCCGCTGAGAGGAAGGTTCTGAAGGTCAGGCCGAAGTGGCTTGCCAAGTATGCCGACGACCCCGAAAAAGTCCCCGAGGTGGGGGTATTCAACACCCGGTCCCCCCATAGGCCGAACCCGATTGCGCTTAGCGTGGTCAGGCTTGTCAGGAGGGTTGGTAATGTCTTGGAGGTCGAAGGGCTCGATCTTTACGACGGGACGCCTGTGATCGACCTCAAGCCGCATGTGCCGCAAGAGCTCAAGGGCGAGATCAGGTTCCCCCCGTGGTTCAACGAGATGAGGGAAAAGGTCAGGAAGGAAAAGGGCAAGGATTTGACCTTTTGACGCGATGGATGCCCAAGCAGCATTCCTTGCAGTGACTCAGGATCCCAGGATTGGCGCTCCGCTAGTGTTATATTGAATCTGCGCATTAGTAGGGTGGATCAAAATGGAGTTTGGATGGATAATAAACCTGATAGGAATTGCATTCAACGGGCTGAGGTGGGCTATAGAGAGCATACTGAGCATGACGCTCTTCAAGGTGAACCCTGAACTCTCTGAGGCGTTTGCGAGCACTATAGCCCTACTCGTGTCGCTCACCGCAGCATACATCCTCCTCGTGGTGGTGAGCACAGGAAAGAAGATACTCGGGATAATAATTCTGCTGGGCTGGGCTCTCCTGATAGTGAGCATGATAATCTCTGCGCTCTGACCTTTCAGTGCAAAAACCATGGGGTTTGCAGGCATGGCTCTGCATGCGCAATGCCTGCCATAATAATGCAGCGCAAGGCAGCTCAGCAAAGGGCTCACACTCCGAAGACAAACCTTATCAGGCCCAGTTCCCTGAACGCCAAGAATCCGGCAATTGAGAGTGCTACACATACAGCTGCGGGCATCAATCCGTCCGCGACCGATCCTCCCCTGCTGAGCTTACCGCCGACTACCCCAAGCAGGAATGCGTCGTATATAACTGCGAGGTACGCAACTGCAGCTGCGAGCTCGAATTGGGATCCCGTCATGAAGGAGAGGCCGAACGGCAGGCTAATGCTAACGCTGCCGAGGGCCCCAGCGAATAGCCTCCCGATCACGTCGACCGCAACCACCGTAGTGAAAGTCAGCACGAGCGTATTCATATAGCTCACAGCTGTGAAGAGCCGGGTCTGGGACGAGAGCGCCTTCATGCAGAGGGTAAGGCTCGAGACGAGCTCGGAAAGGTGATCTAGGCTCTTCGGCTCAGATCCCATCCTCTCGGACTCGTCTATCAACTCGAATGCTGCCTTGACTACCCAGGGCGCGCGTACGGCTTCTGCGACCTCTGATACTGGGACTCCTATCTTCAGGAATGCTGATATCCTGTGCAGGAACCTGTCAAAGTGTTGGTTGAAAGCCCTTGCCTCAGAGAAGTGTATTATGGACATGCCTGG
>JAULTB010000037.1:0-11082 GCA_038801655.1 Candidatus Methanosuratincola thermotaenarum
ACGGGATCAAGATAAGGGGCGACATCAACATACTGCTGGTCGGAGACCCTGGCACCGCAAAGTCCCAGCTCCTCCAGTACGTCTCGAGGATAGCCCCCCGCGGCGTATACACCTCGGGTAAGGGGTCCACTGCCGCGGGCCTCACTGCCACGGTCATCCGAGACAAGAACACAGGGGAGTTCTTCCTCGAGGCGGGGGCTCTCGTCATCGCCGACAAGGGGATAGCCTGCATCGACGAGATCGACAAGATGCGCCCGGAAGACAGATCAGCGATACACGAGGCTATGGAACAGCAGACCATCAGCATAGCCAAAGCCGGCATAGTCGTCCAGCTCAACGCCAGGAGCAGCATCCTGGCTGCAGCCAACCCGAGCTTCGGAAGGTACGTCCCGCAGAAGACGATCTCCGAGAACATCAACGACCTGCCAGTCACAATCCTCTCAAGGTTCGACCTCATATTCACGCTGCTAGACCGCCCCGACGAGCTCAGGGACAGGAAGATGACCGAGCACATACTCAATCTGCACCGCGGGATCCGCGTGACCAAGGAGTCCCCGATAGACCCGGAGCTGCTTAAGAAGTACATATACTACGTGAGGAAGCACGGATCGCCGAAGATAGGCGAGGAGGCCAGCAAGGCGATCGAGGACTTCTTCCTTGAGATGAGGGCGATGGGGCAAGGCGCAGACTCCCCCGTCCCTATCACGATGAGGCAGCTAGAGGCTGTAATAAGGCTCTCAGAGGCCAGGGCAAAGCTGGCCCTCAAGAAGGAAGTCTCGAAGGAGGATGTGCAGGCAGTCATCAGGCTCCTTAAGGCCTTCCTGAAGCAGGTCGGTATAGACTCATCGACGGGGAAGATCGACATCGACACCATTATGGTTGGGCACCCCAAGTCGCAGGGTGACAAGATGGCGCAGCTCTTCGACATCTTCAGGGAGATGGAAAAGGAGAACGAGGGCAGGCCCGTCCGGAAGGAGGCACTCATCGAGCGGGCCGGGCTGGAGGGGCTGGACAGGAGGTTCGTCGAGAGGGCCGTCACCGAATGGATAAACCAGGGGGTAATCTACGAGCCCAAACACGGTGAACTGAAGAAGGCTTGAAGGGTGAGCCAGTATTAGGGTAGATGAGCTCGAAATCGACGAGAGGGCTAAGAAGTTATACGAAGAGTGCGGGATAACCGAACTCTACCCGCCCCAGGAACTCGCGCTGAAGTCCGGCCTCCTGGAAGGAAAAAACCTGGTCCTCGCCGTCCCGACCGCCTCAGGAAAGACGCTTGTCGCAGAGATCTGCGCGATAAAGCACATACTGGAGCGGAAAGGAAAAGTCCTCTACCTGGTCCCCTTGAGGGCTCTCGCTTCAGAGAAGCTCGACGAGTTCAAGCGCCTTGCCAAGATCGGCATAAAGGTTGTGATGAGCAGCGGCGACTACGATTCGCTCGATCCAGAGCTTGGGAAGTACGATCTCATAATCGCCACAAACGAAAAGGCGGACTCATTGTTCCGCCACAGCCCGCCCTGGGTCGACCGCCTCTCGCTTGTAGTGGCTGACGAGATCCACCTCCTCGGGGAGCCATCGAGAGGCCCGACCCTGGAGTCGATCCTCACCAGGATAAAATACCTCAAGATGGATGTCCAGGTGCTGGGGCTGAGCGCGACCATAAGCAATGCAGAGGAGCTTGCTGGCTGGCTCGGCGCATGCTTGGTCACAAGCGATTGGCGCCCAGTCCCACTTAAAGAGGGCGTCTTCTGCCGGGGTAGCGTTACCTTCCTGGACGGGGAGGTGAGGCAGGTGCCCAAGTCTGGGGGCGGGGACCCTGTTGCGGACCTGGCTGTCGACGTGGTAAAATCCGGCGGTCAGATGCTGGTCTTCACAGGTAGCCGCAACTCGGCAGTATCGCTCGCAAGGAGGCTAGAGGGACCGATCCAGGGGGAACTCAAGTCATCGGAGAGGTCACGGCTGAAGGCGCTTTCGGAGAGGATCCTCTCGCTCGGGGAGCGGACGAAGCTGACCGAAAAGCTCGCAAAGTCCGTCTCCTGCGGCGTAGCATTCCACCATGCCGGCCTTACTTACCCGCAGAGGAAGGCGATCGAGGACTCATTCCGTTCGGCGCTTATCAAGTGCATCTGTGCCACACCAACGCTCGCGGCTGGGGTTAACACCCCTGCGCGGCGCGTCCTCATTTACGAGTACAGGCGGTACGAGCCCGGCGTTGGTAGGGTAAACATACCAGTGCTGGAGTACAAGCAGATGGCAGGCAGGGCAGGACGCCCGAGATACGACAAGCTCGGCGAGGCGATCGTCTTCTCAAGGTCCGAGGAGGAGAGGGACTTCCTTTTCGAGCAGTACCTCCTTGCTAAGCCCGAGAAGGTCTGGTCCAAGCTTGGCGTCGCCCCCTCGCTCAGATCGCAGGTGCTTGCAGCCGTGGCGATGGGTCTCGCCAGATCGAGGGGCGGCATAATTGATTTCTTCGGCGAGTCCTTCTGCGCCTACCAATATGGGATCGACTCCTTCAAGAGCTCGATCCTCGAGTCGGTCTCCTTCCTGATCAATGCCGGGATGATCAGGGAGGGCAAGGGAGTCGAGTCCCTCGAGGCAACCGCACTCGGCAAAAGGGTGGCAGAGCTCTACATCGACCCGAAGTCGGCGGAGATTATCCTGCGTGCACTTGCCTTGAGGAGAACCGGTCTGCCTGCCATCAGCTACCTCGCATTGGCATGCCACACCCCGGACATGCCGAAGCTTTACGTCAGGGGCAAGGAGGTCGAGTCCTTCGAGTCCTATCTGGAGTCCAGCTCCGATCTCTTGCTATTCGAGGTGCCAGAGGAAGAATTCGAACACGAGATGATCCTGTCAGAGCTCAAGACTGCACTCCTCCTTAAGGAGTGGATTGATGAGGCGCCTGAGGAGGCGATTGTTGAGCACTTCGATATCGGGTCTGGGGACATCTACGCCTACGTGGAGTCAGCCAAGTGGATCCTAAACGCTGCGCACGAGCTCGCAAGGCTAATGGGATACCGGGAGTCGGCGGAACCCATCAGGAGGCTCCTCGTAAGGGTGGAGAACGGCGTCAGGGAGGAGCTCCTGCCGCTGATTTCACTTAGGGGGATCGGGAGGGTGAGGGCAAGGGCGCTCTACTCCGCAGGATACAGGAGCATTGAGGACTTGAAGCGCGCTTCTGTCTCTGATCTGAGGAGGATCCCCCAAATAGGGCCGGAAATAGTGAAGTCGATACTTGAGCAGGTGGGCGGGACCATTACCAAGGAGGAATGGTCCTCCATCGCGTCAAGGAAAGGCACCAGGCAGCTCTCCATAGACGACTACGGCAGATGATGATCAAAAATATTACCTCCATCTGTCAACTATCTCGATCAGGCTGGGATCCTGTTGAGGCTCTTCAACACCGCGACCGACGAGGAAATAAAATCAGGGCTCACCTCTGACATCTACTACCTCAGGACAAAGTCCATAATAGAGGCCAAGGGCATCGATAAGGAGGTCGTCGCTGAGGTCACCGTGGGCTCCCTCCCTGAGGGCTGGAAGTGGGGCGTCTTCTGCGGGCTAGACGAGGTTATCAACCTTTACAGCGGCCTTCCTGTTGACGTATATTCCTTGCCTGAAGGGACGATTTTCCCTTCCAGGGACATCAGGGGCTACCGTGTACCACAAATGGCCATCGTCGGGAAGTACGGGTCCTTCGTCTCAGTGGAGACTGCGACAGTCGGACTCATATGCCAAGCCTCGGGTGTAGCGACCTCCGCGGCAAGGGTTAAGAAGGCTGCGGCTGGAAAGACAGTCTTTGCCTTCGGCATCAGGAGGATGCATCCTGCAATCGCCCCGATGCTCGACAGGTCTGCTTATATCGGGGGGTTCGACGGCGTCTCTGGCATTTTAGGGGCAAGGCTGATCGGTATACCGCCTTCTGGGACCATGCCCCACCCGCTCATCCTGATGTTCGGGAAGCAGGAAGCAGCATGGAGCGCCTTCGATGAGGTTATTGACCCTTCGGTCCCAAGGATCGCACTCGTCGACACCATGTGCGACGAGAAGTTCGAGGCGATCAGGGTTGCAGAGCTGCTTGGGGACCGGCTCGACGGCGTCCGCCTCGACACGCCTGGCTCGAGGAGAGGCGACTTCCTTGAGATAGTCAAGGAGGTTCGCTGGGAGCTTGACCTCCGTGGATACAGGCATGTCAAGATCTATGTGTCGGGGGGCCTGAACGAGTCCTCGGTATCCAAGCTTGCTGCTGGTCCTGTGGACGGCTTCGGGGTCGGGACTTCTGTTTCTAATGCGCCGACCATCGACTTCTCCCTCGACTTGGTCGAGGTTGAGGGCAAGCCGGTCTCAAAGAGGGGCAAATACGGAGGGCGAAAGCAGGCTTGGAGGTGCCCTGAGTGCCACGAATGGGTCGTAACCCCGTGGGGCTCGCCTGGCGGGAAATGCACATCCTGCGGCCTGCCGCTCGAGCCCATGCTTCGTAAAATTGTGGAAAGGGGTGTCCCGGTGGCTGGGAGGGATCTCCCAAGCGCCATAAGGGAAAGGGTACTTAGGGAACTTGAATTCCATACTTTGGGGTGAAACGCTATGGATCCATACCTTGTGAAGGAGATACGATCTCGGGAGATACTCGATTCGAGAGGAAACCCGACAGTCGAGACTGACGTGCTCACAGAGGGGGGCTTCGGGAGGGCGTCTGTCCCTTCAGGGGCCTCCACTGGGAAGCACGAGGCGGTTGAATTGAGGGACGGGGGAAAACGGTTCCACGGCAAGGGGGTGATCAATGCCTGCAACAATGTGGTCAAAGTAATCGCCCCGGAAATCGTCGGCATGGACTGCAGGTCCCAGAGCGAGATCGATCGCAGGATGATTGCCATTGACGGGACTGAAAACAAATCCCGTTTGGGTGCAAATGCGATCCTAAGCGTGTCGCTCGCGGTCGCGCGCGCAGCCGCCAGCACATCGGGCGTGCCGCTCTACAGGCATCTGAACCCAAAGTCCGTGATGCTCCCTGTGCCGATGATGAACATAATCAACGGCGGGAAGCACGCTGGCAATGAACTGGCAGTCCAGGAGTTCATGGTAGTGCCTGTCGGGGCAGGCTCGTTCAGGGATGCGGTTCGGGTATGCTCGGAGGTCTATGCGGCGCTCAAGAGGACACTCAGGGAAAGCTACGGTCCATCCGCAGTAAACGTGGGCGACGAGGGCGGGTTCGCCCCGCCGATTTCACGCTCGGAGGAGGCGCTGGATGCGATTATGTCAGCGATAAGATCTTCCGGCTACGACGAGGGCACTGTCATGCTAGCCATAGACTCGGCTGCCTCCAACTTCTTCAAGGACGGGGCCTATGAAATAGACGGCAAGCGGCTGAATCGGGAGGGCATGATCGACTACTACACTTCGCTCTTGGATTCCTACCCGATCGTATCGATCGAGGATCCGCTCGAGGAGGAGGACTATGAGGGTTTCGCTGAGCTGACACGGAGGCTCGGGAGGCGAATCCAGGTCGTGGGTGATGACATATTCGTGACCAACATCAAGAGGTTCAGCCGCGGCGTCTCTGTGGGGGCTGCGAACTCGATCCTCCTGAAGGTGAACCAGATCGGTACCCTCTCTGAGGCAATTGAAGTCGCAACATTCGCGGCTAAGAACGGCTACTCGGTGGTGGTCAGCCACAGGTCAGGCGAGACCGAGGACAATTACATCGCTGACATAGCCGTTGCACTCGGGACCGGGCAGATAAAGACAGGGGCTCCGGCCCGTGGGGAAAGGACTTCCAAATACAACCAGCTCATTAGGATAGAGGAGGAGATTGGGGCCGCGGCGGTCTATCCAGGAATCTCTGCGTTCAAGAGATGAGCTCCTCTCTTTTTTTGCTTATGCCTTGAAGGTCATCAAGGCGGTCCGAGAATAGCACTGTTCCAGACGCGTTGGCCTGCAGTTGTCGGGATCGTAGGCAGTGCCGGCAAGAAATATAACCATTAGCGGCTAAAATGGCATATGGAATTAAGGAATTTTATTTTACCATTATTTCTAGTGATCGCTTTAACGTTCCCCTCTGCGGCTGCACACTCTCCGATAATCCCAGGAGGAAACGAAACCCTGGACCAGGCCATCTCGATAGACGACCCGGCCAAGTCATGGGCAGTTTTCTCGCGTATTCCTGGCGACTGGACAGCCCAATTCTACAAGTTCGAGATGAATGAAGGCGACCGCATTTACTTCGTGCTACAGATCTCGCCGGAGGCAAAAGAGTCGGGGTTCTCCCCCATCATCGCAATCATCGGGCCAGGGATGCCTGACCCCCCTGAGGGGCTGCCTTTCCAGGTCCCGGAGGGATCTGGCGTTCTAGTGATCGAAGGGACCCCCGCAGACTTTGCGTCTTACGAGGGTTTTACCCCTACTGTATTCTTCAGGGTCGCCTCTTACTCCTCTCCAGCCCCTGCTACAGGCACATATTACTTGGTCGTCTTTTCCGAGACCCCTGGATCGTACAGCTTGGCGATTGGGTATAAGGAGGAGTTCACGCCATGCGAGTGGGTAATGGTACCGATCAATCAGATCTTGATATACTTGTGGTCTGGTCAGTCTCCGCTTGCCGTCCTTGCCCCGATGGCTTTTGTAGTGATAATCGGGGTGCTTTTCCTTCTGTGGAAGCGGCGCCTCCTTGGGCCTATGCGCCTCCCAAAGGCGTTGACAGCTGTGGCTTCGCTCTTCTACATCGGGACGGGGGCGATCATATTGAATCAGATTGCATATGCGTCAAAATGGGTGGAGCTCGGACCTGAAGTTGGGATCACTTTGGTCTTTGCTGCGCCGCCAGTAATGCTGGGAATAGCCGCACTCCGGAAGGCGCAAAACTGGAGCCCGTCCGCTAGATCCAGGCTGTCAATATTCGCACTCGGGGTGCTGGGCATTCTACTTTGGGCCGGAGCCTTGGTCGGGCCTTCAATTATGATGATCGCCTCAATTCTGCCTGGGAGATCCTCAAGCCGATGAACCCCGCTAAACTGACAAACTGCCCTGATGCATGTTAGGATGAGCATCTTTCATCTTTGGACATGGGGGGCGGGAAACCGTATAAGCGGGCAAGTCAAGGATCCTTTGTCGTCCATGTCTCGTCGATGGCCTTCTTTTTCCATTGATCCTTTTTTATCCATGACTGAAGCGTAACTGATCTTGAAGTCGGTTCACAATTGGCAGACTTGTGCTGGGGAATTAGCGCAGGTTGAGCTTGCAATTCACGGAGCAATCAGGAAAAGCCCACAGCTTTAGCCGCGGGAGTACGCCAAGGAGTAAGACTCAAAGATGGGATCTTGTGTTTTAACATCAAGCTGCCGGTCAGCCCAGAACCATCCCCGCTTGGCACCGATAGATCAATTATGCGCTTTCGACACACAAGCAATTCTGCTGCATTGCGTTGGGATGAGTTGTGGTGCGGCCACCGGGATTTGAACCCGGGTCATGGGCTTTCTTCGGTTGGAACGCCATGGAAGGCCGACGTCCTAACCAGGCTAGACTATGGCCGCACTTACTTTGAAAGGATAGCCTTTCTTTTTTTAACTTTTCGTCTGGCTGGATCAATCGCTTTTCCAGAACATCCCCCGCCACAGAAAGCTCTTTCACCATCGTCTCCTGCGGGAATTAAAAATGATAGATTTTTCTGCCTTCTCGAGATCCCATTAACTATGGCAGAACTGAAATTCTTGACCCATTCAACAAAATTCAAGTGTATGCGGTGCACCCGATGCTGTTCTCTTGACGTAATGCTCAGCAGCATGGAAATCCGGCGCCTAGGCGCCAGCGCTGACAGGGGCTGGAGGACCACCAAGAAATCTTTCAGGGGCGGGCGCTTGATCTGCTCCCTTCTGGACGGCGATGCCTGCACAATTTACAAAGAGAGGCCTATACTGTGCCGTGTCTTTCCGTTCATCGCGATCCCTGAATCCGAGCTCCTGGAAATTGGGTTTCAAGTCGATCCTGAGGCGATCAGAGTTAGTGCCACAGACAACGAGACTTATGTTATAATCTACGATACTGAATGCCCGGGAATAGGCGAAGGGAATCCCCCAGATCCGAAGGAAATCTTGGATCTGACCATCAGGCATCTCCGCGAGATGTCTGAAACCGGATCCACAGGGATAGCCAACCCGCCAGGCTTTATCTGAAAGTTTGGCTAGGAAAAATCCCTGCGATTGAATATCGCCATGCCGAGCGCAGTGCAGACCAAGAAATATGCTGACATGATTGCAATGCCGTTGAGGATCGGGGCATTGTGGGTCGTAAATGTGACCTGCCCGAGCTGGACCGTTGAAATGTGGGCTGGGTACGGGTCTTTCAGGGCGTTTCCGATTATCTCAGCACCGTAAGTGATCAGGAACCACGGCTCCATCTGAGCCAAGTTGCTGACCAGCGACTGGGTCAGAGGAAAGGCAAACAGAAAGAGTATAGCGGTGACGAGAATGGAGATCGAGCCGCTCTTGAATATTGCGCTGAAAAAGAATGTCACCCCGAGTATTGAAATCAGGTACAGGACAGAGAACGCCAGGGAAAGCCCGAACTGGTAAGGCACATCGAGCCCGAAGTAATATGCCCCATTTGCAACGGTCACTGCGGCAAAAGTGCCGAATACGGCGAGCGAGGCGATGAATGCAGCAGCCCATTTGCCTGCGTAAATCGTGGACCGTTTGACTGGATTGACCACCAGGAAGTAGCCTGTCTTGTTCTGGAACTCTCCAGAGATGGCATCCCCTCCAAAGAAGATCCCGGATAGGATCAATATGTATGTGACTGCCAAGCCCCACCAACTCGAGTAGAACCCGAGCGGAGAGGAGAGGAACCCTGGGGGACGGTAATATGCGACCACAGCCGTCAAAAGTCCGCTTATTATCAGAGTGATTGCCAGCAGTACATAGAACCTCCTGCTCCTGAGGTAATTCATCAGCTCATACTTTGCAATTGTTTTGAGCTGAGATGCGCCTCTCGGTATGGTGCGTCCCGCCACGTTCTCGGTTTGCATCGTTTCCCCAGATCCTTCCATTGTATCAGCCATTCGATCAATCACCTCGAGTCCTTCACAAGCCTCAGATACGTTTCCTCCAGAGCGGAAGATGAAGATTTGAAAGCAATGAGCCCAACCCCCAAACCTGCAATCTTCGCCAGGATTCGCTCCTGCGCCTCATTCCCGCCCTCAAAGCTCAATATTATCCTCCTGGGCTCGACAAGCTTCAAATCCAAAACCCCCTCTGTTGATCCAATCGCCTTCAATGCATCGCCGCTCAGATCCCTTGAAAATGAAGCCTCGCATTCCCTAGCATTCCCGACCGACAATGCCGAAGTCAGCCTCTCTAATGTGTCGTATGCCAGGAGCCTCCCGTGATCCAATATCGCTACCTCATCGCAGATCTCCGTCACCTCACTCAAGAGGTGCGAGCTCATGAATATCAGCCTGTCCTTCTTCTTGAGCCCCTTGACGATCTCCCTCACCTCGGCCATCCCCCTAGGATCTAGACCGGAAGAAGGCTCGTCCAGCAGCATTATCATCGGATCCGAAATGAGCGCAGCAGCCAAGTTGACCCTCTGCTTCATGCCCTTGGAAAGCTTTCCGCACTTCATGTCTATCCACTCCTCCATTTTCACCTCCGAGATCGCCTTCATCACCGCGTCCTTCCGGACTGCTGACGGAACCCCCCTGATCTCTGCTACCATCATGAGGGCCTCATTCACGGAGAGCGCGGGGTAGATCTCGGGAGTCTCTATCAGCGCCCCGCAAGTCGAGAGCGCAGCCTTCTTGTCCTCTTGCACGTCGATGCCATTTATCAGTGCCTTGCCCTTGGTGGGGCGGATCAATCCTGTTAGTATCTTCAAGGCAGTAGTCTTTCCGGCTCCGTTCGGTCCCAGGAATCCTACGCATTTTGCCCCTTCAAGTCGGAGGCTCAGATCGGAGAGTGCGCAGAATGAGTTGTAACACTTCGTAAGATCCGCTGCTTCGATCGAGGGGTTAACCATGGCATTTTCCTCGTGACTAGGTAAATGATATAGTGATGTCAATTTAAGGGTGGCGAAGTTCGATTTTTCGAAATGGGCGCTTTTTGACATGAGCAATGCAGGGCTGTTTTTGAAGCATCTGGCATATTGCACTTATCAATTTTACTTTAGAAACTGTTTTCGAGTATATTTTATTAAGCGCTTTGTGAAATATTCTATCGGAAGTGAGTAAGTGCCCCAGAAGGAGATCGAGCAAGCTTCCCTCCTCTTGGCATTCACGATATCGCTAGTCGATGTTCGATACCTCAACCTGCTAAGTCGCGCATTCTGGCCAATTATGGATTACATGACTAGCCATCTTCCTGCTTCCGAACTGCATATAGAAGGTCTAGCCGCCTTCGAGTCTTTGATGGCACAACTTGTGGTCTTCACCTTGGACTTGATCGTCTACTTCGTCGTGTTCTACATACTGATATTTGCGGTTCGAAAAATAGCCTAGCTGTGGGCAGCACGTCTCGATATGTTTTGCCCTGGTTTTTCCCTACGCTGATTATCCGCTACTCGGAATCCCGTCTCCGGCCTTTGCCGCGGCAATCCTCAATGGAGTGTTTTATGGCATCATCGCATTGCCAGTGTACTCGCTGGCGTCTTGCGCTGCAAACCGAAGCGGCAAGAAGTGACAATCAAACAAGAACCTTCCCAGTAACACTTTTTTAATTATGGTGGGTATCGCCCCATTCATTTCTAACTCTGGTCTGCGACTAATGCTGACCGTAAAGCCCTTTAGCCCACATCCCCTGTCATATAACGTGGAAGTCCGATCCTCATGCTTGAGCCCCTGACGCTCTTCCTCTTGGGATTTGCTGTCGGTCTCAGCGGAGCCGTAATCCCAGGGCCCTTCACTGCATTCACAGTCTTTGATACTGCCCGCAAGCAGCGAATTACCGGTCCACTTATCGTCGCCGGGCACATCGTGTGGGAGTTTTTGATAATCGTGACTATTGGATAGAATACTGAAAATAAAACTAAGGCTGAGAACAGCCCGAGTAGGCAACTTGCCCTTGCCCAGCCTACAACTTGCAGAGCCCTAGCCTTCTTGTT
>JAULTB010000038.1:0-10791 GCA_038801655.1 Candidatus Methanosuratincola thermotaenarum
CGAGGCCGGCGCCTTAACCGCTCAGCCACCCCGGCTCACTCTTCGATACGCAAAGTTATTTCTAAATCTTTCTCTTCCCCTTCTTTCTTGCCTTTGTCCCAATTCATTCAGACCGGCATGAAAGTCGGCTTTTCGTCCGTAGCCATCAAGCCCCACTTCCTGATCTTCTCAACCAGATCCTTCGGAAGGGCAAAGAGTGCTTGGTACGTCTTTTCATCGAGGTACCTGAGACCCTTCACCCCTTTTCCCGCTGCCGCTACTTCGAATTTCCCGATCAGCCCACAGGGGTCGGGTCCTTTCGACCCATAGACGATCCCCCAAGTTGAGTCATAAGAAGGAACCCAAACATGGTACCCGCCCGCCCTCTGGAATGCGCTTCCAACCGTCTTCAGAATCGTCGCGAAGCAGCAGTCGCTGTAATAAGTGGAAGTTGCCTGAGTGACCATTATGCCATCCTCTTTCAATATCCCATACAGGAGCGAATAGAATTCCTTCGTGTACAGCATCGCCCCTGGTCCGCCCTCAAGCGGGTCGGTCAAATCGACTATTGCTACGTCAAACATCTCCTTGCAATCCTCAACATACTTCCTGCCGTCACCGAAAACCAGTTCTGTCCTCGGGTCCTCAAAGGCGCCGTCCGAGAGCTCTGGCATGTGTTCCTTGGAAACCTCGACAACCCTCCTGTCGATGTCTACCATAACCGCCCTCTCGACCGAAGGGTGCCTCAGCACTTCCCGGAGCGTACCCCCCTCGCCTCCGCCCAGGATGAGCACCTCTTTCGGCGAGGCATGGGCAACCATTGCCGGGTGCACAAGGGACTCGTGGTAGATGTATTCATCTCTTACCGTCGACTGGACCTTGCCGTCGAGAATAAGCATCCTTCCATAGTCCTCGCTCTCGACGACGTCTATCTCCTGGATCTCGCTCCTCTCGCTGTGGAGTGTACGCCTAATCCCGTGCGCATGCGCGCTCCCGTGGGTCTGGTACTCGATGAACCATTTCCAGGCGAGGCTCACTTTGCAGTCCCCCCCACGCGCATCACTCCGCGCTTCATCTCGACCACCGAGTTAGAGGCAGGCTTGAGCAATCCAGCGATCCTGCTGAATACCTTCATTGGATCCGTGTTCTTACTGCATGTGAAGACGTCAAGAGCGGCATACCCAAGTTCAGGCCAAGTGTGTATCGAGATGTGGGACTCAGCAACCACTAGGACGCCGGTCACGCCCTGGGGGGAGAACTGGTGGAAAACTCTGCCCAATATTGTCAGTCCGGACTCGATCGCCCCTCTTTCCATTGCCTCCTCGATGCCCCTGATATCGTCAAGCCCTTTTGGGTCGCAACCGAACAGCTCAAAAATGAAGTGCCTACCGACTTCCTTCATCCCGGTCACCGGATAGAAGGATCGGTTAACCTCCTCTTAAATTTCTTTTTCGTTCATTCGGCAGGCGCCCCGCTCACCAGCTCCGCAAGGTCGATCCCATGCGCGCCGATCTGGTAGAAGTATATGGCGATCGAATCCAGCAGCGCCGCTATCCTGGGCTGCTTTGTCATGAGTAGCTCGTTCACTGAGAGCAGCGACTGCGAGAGTGCCTTCCCCTCCTCAAGTACCGAGTCCGCAAGTTCGAGGTCTTTTTTGAAAAGGGCGCTCGCAGCCTTCTCATGTATCTTGTATGCTTGCTTGCTTAGCGAGACTAGCGCGCTCACAAGCTCGCAGTCAGCCCCCCCGCCCAACTTTGGTACTGATGAGGCAACTGCGCCTGCGTAATCCGCAATCGTCTCCACGTATTTGGCGGCCATCCTCATGTCTAGGCATTCTGCGGGTCTGATGCCGAGCTTCTCGGCAACAGTCGGGCTCCTTATGGCGAGCCTGAGCTGCCTCACTATCAGGAAATAAAGCCTGTCGACCTCGTCGTCCCTCCTCGCGACCGAGGAGGCCAGCTCGGAGTCTTGGCTCGATAGCGCCTCCTCGGCGTCCCTGTGCATGCTTGCCGCAAGCGAATATGCCCTCCTGATAGTGCTTAGGACCGGCATCGATGTGGGCTGCAGCAGGCACTGGATTGTGACAGTGTCCCTGTCTTCCTCGACAATCTCGAGCCCAATGAGCTTCTGGATCGCCCCCTTGATCTCTTCCCTGACAGCAGGGGTGAGCCTCTTCCCCAGCTCTACCACGATTGTGTCCGCACCGAAAAGGTAATTGGATCTGATCTGCCTCTCCAACCCCTCGACCTGCCTGATATATGCAACCGCTCCCTTCTCCAGCTCACCCGTCGCATCGGAACTTATCCTCAACTCGCCTTCCGAGACCGTGAGCTTCAGGATAGATCCGCTATGAAGACCGTTTGACTTGACCCAGTCCTTCGGGAGGGAGATGAGAAATGAGCCCCCCTTGCTCATCTGCAGCCTTCTGTACTCCACATTCTTCCCCCAAAATCAACTCGAGCCCCAATCAATAAAACCTTTTCAACTTACAGTCGCTTGCCAGCCGGTTCGCCAATTCCAATCACGAATAAAAATTAAGAGATGGAGCGCATACATCCGATCGGGGGTTTGTTTGGCTGGGAACATGAAGGCTGCTGTGGAGATGGCGCTCAATTCTGGCTTCCAGCTATCCCCAGACGCCTTCGAATACCTTGCATCGAAGCATGATCCCGATCGCCTAGTCGAGGCTGCCCTCAAATCCATCAAAGTCGCAGGATCTTCCCCGCTAGTATTGGACCGATCGTATTTTGAGGCAATCGAGTCCGTTTCAAGAACAGTTGTTTCGCCTGATTCTGGGCACATCTCCGCGCCCAGACCAATGGGCAGTCCTGATCCAGTGATTGGTGGAGAATCTGAGCGCCCCTTGAAGAGCATAACCAGCTCACGGGCGCTAAACAGTGGGCTGCCGCCCTCCAGAAATGGGCCAAGTATTAAGGCACAGCCCAGCTCAACGTCTTTTGAGGAAGATGGAATCAGGCTCATCTCGGGTCTTGAGAGCATAACAATAAAGGGAAAGGCGAGCGACTTCAGGGACTACTTCAGGGATCGACTCGCGTCTCTCTCATCGATTCTGCGCTCTAGGGCAGATGTCAGCGGAGCGACTACTGCCTCGCAAGTACCAGAAGGTCTCAAATGGCACAAAGTCAAGCTCATCGGCATGGTCAATTCGAAGAAAGAATTCAGGGACGGCACTGTGGTGGTCGAGCTTGAGGACGAAAACGGGCTTGTGAAGGTAACCTTCAGGGGAGACGATGCAGTAAAGAAGAAGGCTGCCCGACTCCTTGTTGACGAAGTCGTGTGCGTTCTCGGCGCGACCAGGAACGGAAGCTCGGTCATAGCAGAGGACGTGATCTGGCCGGACATACCATACAAGTCAAGAAAGCCCCCTTCCTCTGCTGCCCACACCTATGCAGTCCTCACATCCGATGTACACATTGGCAGCAAAACCTTCCTGCGGGATGACTTCGAGCGCTTCTTGGGCTGGCTGAGGGGAGAAGCCGATGAACCTAGGCTCAACGAGATCGCAAGCAGGACGAAGTACCTTGTGATTGCCGGAGACCTCGTCGACGGGGTTGGAATATACCCTAACCAAGAGGAAGAATTGGATGTCGCAGACCTGTACGATCAGTACAAGATCGCGGCGGAGTACCTGTCCACGCTGCCTGACCGGATCAAGATAATCATAATACCAGGGAACCACGACGCCTGTAGGCCCACCCTGCCAACCCCCCCAATTTACAGCGACTACGCTGCGCCCCTATACTCGATGAGGAACGTCCTCATGCTGGGGGATCCGTCTTTTGTGAACCTCAGCGGCCAGACTTTCCTCCTTACGCATGGCAGGAGCCTCGACGACGTGATCCCTTTCCTCCCTGATTGCAACTTCAGGGAGCCGCAGAGGGCGATGGTCGAGCTACTCAAGTCTAGGCACATCGCCCCGATATACGGGGAGAAGACCCCCCTTGCACCTGAGCCAAAAGACCGGCTCGTTATTGACCCCGTCCCAGACATATTCCATGCGGGGCATGTCCATGTGGAGGGGATCGCCGAATACAGGGGGGTGCTGGTGGTCAACTCGGGGACATGGCAGTCGCAGACCAAATACCAGCTATCGGCTGGGATAGTCCCCAAGCCCTCCATAGTACCAGTGGTCGACCTCACCACAACGAAAGCTTACGAGTTGAACTTCACTTAGGCCATGACTTCTCTCCGAAAGGTCGATATCCTGTTCTTGGGGGCGGTCTTCATGAGATCGCCTTCGAGAGCATGCAGCACACGCGGAGCGGCTCCGGGATCTTCCCGAACACCGAAAGGCGTCTCACTGTTCTGAATGCCAACTCGGGGCTGATCCCATAGCATGCCAGGAAGACCCCCCCGGTGCCTGGGATCTCAAATCTCTGCGGTCCCCGCGGTCTCCTGAGAACCTCGAGCCTCCTCCTCCAGTCGGGGAAGTGTTTTCTCAATGCCCCCTCGACCGCACCGCTGTCCGGCTCCTTCTCGAGCACGAATACCGAGGGCACTCCTGTGCTCTCTAAAATTTCCTCGGGGTCTATCAGGTTGAATCCCGCAACCGGGACGCTCTTCGAGAGGAGGACCTCGATCTTCCACTTGCTGCTTACTATGGCCCCGACTATCTTTTCAGTCGCGTCCATCCCGTCAATTTCGGCGTCTGAAACTTTGACTTCTACAGGGCTGATCCCTACTGCAGTGAGGAGCACGAGTGGGGTCGTGCCTTTTTTGAAAGGGGTGACCTTCCCGCCGCAGACCGAGATCGATATGTCCCCCACCGTAAACCCCCTTTAGCCTGTCCTGGGATAACCCGCTAATTATGAAGTGATCTTTTTCGATAATCAGCCTTTCGGACCAAGGGCGATGCCGCCGAGGGACTACATGCCCCGCCGCTTGCTTACCTGCTAACAAGACCCCCGAGCCGCGGGTCGTCTTGCAGCGCTTCCTTCAAGTTCTTTGTGGAGATGCTGAGGCTCACAACCTTCGTCCTGCCGTACCTGCCCTTGCTCACGACCTTAGCGTTAGCTATCCCCAGCATGTCCAGTTCGTTGATGAGGTCGCTAATCCTCCTCTGCGTGAGCGGTTCGAGACCCATACTCTTTGCCAATTTGCTGTAGAGGTCGTAGAGCTCCCCTGTCGAGCCGCCCTTCGATCCTCCCTTGCCCAGGAGGTTCAGGCTCAGGATTAATATCTTAGAGTGGAGGGGCATCGTCCTGATCACCTCTACCACCCTGTCCTTCTCGATCTCCTTCTGCGCCATCCTAACATGGTCTTCGGTAACCTTTGTGTCCCCGTTCCTCTCGGCTATCTCGCCCGAGATTCGTAGAAGATCGAGCGCCCTCCTGGCGTCGCCGTGCTCCTTCGCAGCCAGCGCGGAGCAGAGCTTGATCACGCTCCCCTCTATGGCGTTTTTGTTGAATGCGAGGGCAGCCCTCCTGCTGAGAATGTCCTCCAGCTCTGAGGCGTCGTAGGGGGGGAAGACGAGCTCCTCCTCTCCCAGGCTGCTCCTTACCCTTGGATCCAGGTATTCCATAAACTTTAGATCATTCGTTATCCCGACTATCGAGATCCTGGTCCTGCTCAACCTCTGGTTTATCCTCGTGAGGTCGTATAGGGCTTTGTCCCCCGTCTTCTTGACAAGCGCGTCCACCTCGTCCAGGACTGCGAAGATCATCCTTTCCGAAGAGTCGACGATTTTCACGAACCTTCTGAAGACCTCTGAGGTCGAGAGACCCGTAAAAGGGATCCTCTCCCCCACGGACTCGCAAAGGTCAGCCAAGACCCTGTAATTTGTGTCGTCATGCTTGCAATTTATGTAGGCAACCCCAAGGTTGACCCCAATCTTTATGCCCTCGTCCTCGATCTTCTTCAGCACATACTTCGTGACTGCTGTCTTCCCAGTCCCGGGGACTCCATAGATGAAGATGTTTGAGGGCCTGGATCCCTTCAGAGAGGGTGCAAGGATCTCCGCGAGCTTGAGTATCTGATCCTCCCTGTGCGGCAAGTCGTTCGGTATGTAATCCGGCCTCATCATCTCCCTGTTGGCAAAGATCTTTGCGTTCAGAACTCTGCTGAAAAGGCTGTCTAGCGGGTCAGTCATGGCGTTCTCTCCAGGGGATGCATTTGAATTAGTGGATCCAGTAGAAATATAAGCTCTTTCCAAGCCATTTCCATGGACCAAAATGCCCTTTTTGTTGCGTCTCCTGCTGCCCATGGCACCTTTTTGAGCGCGGCTTTTACATCCTGGTTTAAATTTTGTGCCAACTAGCAGTCCTTTTTAGCCCTGGTCAAGATCGATCCTGCAGTGCGGCTAAGTTAGCTCATGCACCGGCTCGCCCGCCATTCCATACCGCCAGGTCTACGAGGGACAAACGGAGTGGGCAGAGGGTTTTTTAATAGCCTAGGGGTTTACCCGTGATCATCCATGCTGCTTGGGCTGGTGACTGCGTACCTTGATCTCACAGGTGTGGCGGGTCAACCTTGCGACAATGCTCTTCTTCACCATGATCCAGGTGGTCGTCCCGCTCATACCCAGGTACGCGCTGACCGTCTCCGAATCGCCTTTCCTGATAGGTCTAGCCGTGTCCGCAATCTCCATAACTGCGATCTTCCTCCGTCCGGTCTCCGGCTTCCTGAGCGACTCTTGGGCAAGGTCAAAACTGATGGCGCTTGGGCTTGCCTTCGGATCAGCCGCTTACCTCGTACTGTTCCTCTCTACCGATATCTACCAGATAATGATCGGGAGGATCCTCGAGGGAGTGGGTGTTGCCCTATTTGTGCCTTCATCGATGGCGAGTGCGGTGGACCAGGCCCCCGAGGGCAAGGTAGGGGAGACGCTCGGGTGGAGGAGCCTGATGATCGGTCTCGGTTTCACAATCGGTCCAGCCCTTGGCGGTTTTCTCGCAGAAGCCTTTGGCTACACCACGACATTCGGTATAACCTCTCTGTTGATCCTATTCCTTTTGCCCCTAGTGCTCTACAGGGAGCCCAGGAAGGAGAGGGCAGCTTTTTCGGTCTCGATCAGGGGGCTTTTAGAGAGGCACTTTGTTGTCGCTTTCGTGAGCCTTGTCGTCTACGCAATAGCATGGATGGGGCTGCTAACATTCCTCTCGGCTTACCTGAAGATAATCGGATATGGCGACCTCCAGATCGGGCTATTCGTCAGCATACAAGCGGTCTCGAGCCTCGCCCTGAGGATATTTGCGGGGCGGGCTGCCGATAAGAACCCCGCGCTAATGACATACATCGGGCTTTTCCTGATCTCTTTTGCCTTCCTTCTCATAGCGCTGAATCAGGACCCGATACAGCTCTACATCGATGCAATGATCTTCGGTCTAGGTATAGGCGTCTTCGTTCCAGGATCGCAGACGCTCGCTCTCGCGCATGCGCACGCAGGCAGCAGGGGCTTTCTCTCGAGCATATATACTATGGGCATGGATGTTGGGAACATGGTGGGTCCTCTGATGTTCGGGGCTGTAATACAGGCTTCTGGTAGCTACCCTGGGTCATTCCTAATCGCTCCCGTTCTTACATTCGCTGCGGCGCTTGTGGTTCTGGTCCCGGAACGGATGGGTAGACTGAAGGATAATTAGATTTATACCACCTGCACCTCCTGATAAACAGGGCTCCAGATGCTGACACTCCTTTACGAAAAGGGCACAATTCTATCAGGGAATATCCGGGTGCCGCACTCGAGTTGGGATCCCGCTGCAAAATCATACCGTTGCCTTGCCATCCACTACCCTGAAATCACCAGATACCTGCGTGAAAGCGGAATCCCCTTTCAGGACAGGGTCATGGATCCGCTGCCCCACCCTGATTTCAGGACCGAGACCATCCCGAGGAGCTACCAACTCGAGGCGCTAGACGCCTGGCTGGGGGCGGGCATGCGCGGCGTGGCAGTCCTGCCCACCGGGTCTGGCAAGACCGTCCTTGGGTTGCTGGCGATCCAGGAGGCAAACTGCCCCTCGATAGTGGTGGTCCCCACGATCGACCTAATGGACCAGTGGAGGACCCGGCTCTCCGAAGCTTTCCGGGCTGAGGTGGGCGCATACGGCGGGGGAGAAGCGACACTCAGGCCACTAACGGTGGCTACCTATGACACTGCCTACCTCCGAGCCGAGGAACTCGGGAATAGGTTCCCCCTCATCATATTCGATGAAGTCCACCACCTCGCATCGCCAGGGTATTCCCAGATAGCCGAGCTCTACGCCTCCCCATATAGGATGGGGCTGACCGCGACCTATGAGCGGGAGGACGGCCTGCACAGCAGGCTCCCCGACCTTGTCGGCCCGAAGGTCTACGAGAAGAGAGCCTCGGAAATGGCTGGAGTCCACCTTGCCAACTTCCGGATCGAGCGGGTCCAAGTCGACCTACCTTGCGATGAGGCCGAGGAATATGTGCGTGCGATGGGGGTCTACAGGGGATTCTTGAGTAGGAGGGGCTTGAGGATGCGCTCGCCTGAGGACTTCAGGCGCCTGGTGATGATGAGCGGGCGGGACCCGGAGGCAAGGGAAGCGATGCTCTCGAGGATGAAAGCAATGGAAATCGCCCTCAACTCCAATTCGAAGATAAAGGCACTGAGGGAGATCCTCGAAAAGAACCGAGGCGAGCGGACCATCATCTTCACCCACCACAACTCGCTCGTATACGCGATTAGCGCAGCCTTCCTCATCCCTGCAATAACGCACGAGACGCCCAAGGACGAGAGGGCGAGGATCCTCAGGAAGTTTAGGGAGGGCGCCTACAGCGCCGTGGTAACCTCCCGGGTCCTGGACGAGGGCATCGACGTGCCAGCGGCATCTCTGGGTATAATACTGAGCGGGACAGGGTCAAAGAGGGAGTTCGTCCAGAGGCTTGGCAGGCTCCTGAGGAAGAGCGGTGACAAGGAGGCAAGGCTGATCGAGGTTGTTTCAAGGCTCACCGACGAGTCTAGGATAAGCAGCAGGCGGAGGCGCGGCGTCTGATGCTCCCCTCCGAATTACTAGTGGCGAGGATCAAGGGAGGGGTGATTCGCCCGGGGTATCTCAGCCCTGATGGAGCGGACGGGGCGCTCGCGGCCCGCCTCATATCGATCTACTCGAAGAGCCTGGGAAAGAAGAAATCCGAGATCTCAGGCGCGACCAAAAAGATTGAGTCCGAGGGTAGCGATTTCAGAGTGGTGAGGGGGCTCTGCGCCCTCCTCGACAGGCTCTCAGTCTTCGAGGCCAGGAGCCCAGTCGACCCCCAGGCCCTAAGGGAAAGCTTGTTCGATCGCGGAGCGCCGGTCCTGGGCGAACGTGAGCGCCGCGAGGTTCTGTTGGATGCTGCTGTGAGGTTCAGGATTAAACCAGATGAGATAATGCGTTACATCTGGGCAGACCTGCCCGATGAGAGGGTCATGGCATCTTTCTCCGCGCCTTCGCCCGATGAGCTGATCGCCTCGTACAACCTCTCTTTGACCCAGACTCTCTTGTTCCGGGCCACCTTTCTCGAGATCTCGGTGAAAGGAAATCTACGTTCGATATTTGGAGGGGTGAAGCGCCTTGGACTGATGTATTCGATCAGGGCGGTGGACGGGGACTCTACATCAATAACCATAGAGGGTCCAGCCTCGATGATTAAGCTGACCGAGAGGTACGGAACATCACTCGCAAAGTTACTCCCGAAGGTCTTGGAATCGGAAGAATGGGAGATCCATGCGCAGATCTCTAGGGGATCATTCGGAAAGAAGCGACTGCTGGGCTTCCGGCTGAGCTCATCAGATGGGATACAATTCCCGGAGGCTCCAAGCCAGGACGAGGAGTATGACAGCTCTGTGGAGGAATCCTTCGCGAGGCGTTTCAGGGCATTGGAGACCCGGTGGGCCCTACTGCGTGAGCCCGGAATTGTCGAGACGCCCGCTGGGATCCTGATACCGGACTTTGGGTTCGAACTGGGCGGGCGGAGGATCTACCTTGAGATTGTCGGCTTCTGGACTCCTGAGTATCTCGAGAAGAAGATCTCGAAGCTGAACTCCCTGCCTCCTGGTCTCGAATTCATAGTTGCAGTGAACCTGTCGCTGGCTTCTGCCGACCGTTTCCGGAGAGCGGGCACGAATGTCGTGGAGTTCGATAATGAAGTCCCGCTCAGGCCTATTCTTGGGCTCCTCGAGGATGCCGAGAAGTCTATCTCCAAGGAGGATGAAAAAAGGCTGCGAGACTTCAAGATTGAGCCAAAATCCGACGTGGTCGATCTGGCTGAAACTGCTGCGGGACTGGGGGTCCCATGCGGCGCATTGGTTGGTGCGCTTGCAGAATCGCCTCCCAACGGGTACTTGCTAGCTGGAGAGTACCTGATCTCGGAGCAGATGATCAGCGAGTTGCACAGAATACTGTCAACGGAGAGAACCCTTGGTGCGATCGAAGATAAATTCAGGGAATTCGGGATCAAGAATGTGATTCCTGTATTGACCAAGCTCGGGTATTGCGTCAGGTGGACTGGCTTGTCGCCCAGCTCTGCCGAGGTCATAAAAAGGTGATCTGCCTTGAGAGATGGTGGTGCTCTGGCCGGGATTTGAACCCGGGTCACTGGCTCTCTTCGCCATAGGGCACGAAAGGCCAGTATACTTGACCGGACTATACGACCAGAGCATCGTCGGACTAAATTCTCTGTAGCCTTTAATAATTTTTCCTTCCAAGCCCTCCAGTGCCTTAACTTATCGAGCCCAGAAAAAAGTTAATAGTGTAGTCAGGAATGAAATCAATAGTTGCGGGGGTCGCCAAGTCAGGTTAAAGGCGCAGGGCTTAGGACCCTGTGGCGAAGGCCTTCGTGGGTTCGAATCCC
>JAULTB010000039.1:0-10422 GCA_038801655.1 Candidatus Methanosuratincola thermotaenarum
AGCACAGTCGCCTCGAGGTCCCCGCCCCACCCGGTGAAGAGCGGCCCTGGGAAGACCACCCTCCCTGACCTGTCGACGAAGACCCTGTGGATGTGGCCCCCCGCGTAGTAGTCGAACCCCTCAGGGAGCGCGCTCTGCGAGATCCCGTCGAACTTCTCGCCCTCCCTCCGCATCTCGAGGAGGCCGGTGTGGAAGACGAAGATCTTGAAGCCCCTGATCTGCTTCAGGCACTCCCTGTCCAGGTCCGCGAACGCCTCCTTCTCGAGTGAGGATCTCCTCCCAGAGATCCCTGTGATCTTCGCGCCTGTCCTGCCGTCGGTGATCACCTCGGGCCTCAGCTTGCCTTCATCAGCAGACGGCTTTCCGACCCTCACGACTACCCCTGCCGCCTCGAGGATGTCTATGATCGAGGTCGAGTTCGGGGAGAAGTCGTGGCTCCCGTACACCACGTAGATCTTTCTCCCTGTGTCCGTGAACCTCTTGAAGACCTCGACTGCCCCCTTCACGACCGCGAGGTCCGGTATGTTGATGTGGAAGATGTCGCCTGCTATGATCACAAAGTCCACCCCGCGCTCCTCGCATATCCTGAACGCCCTCTCGAGGGTCGACGACTCGAGATCCTTCATCTTGGGATCCGAGACCGCCCCGAGGTGGAGGTCTGCCATGTGCGCGAACTTCATTCAGATTGCACCCGTGCCCTCAAAACTCTTCTCCCAATCCCTTTTTCTGCCTTCCTTCTCTCCCCGCAGGCACCACCGCGCCCCCCTAGAAATACCTCTTCTTCGGGGCTGGCTGCGCCCGTGCTTCTTCCATCCCGGGTCCCCTCCCGATCCCGGCGAGGTCCTCGAACTTGGGCACCTTGACCGGGACTGGGAACTTGGAGAATATCGAGCTGACTATCGCCTCGCCCACATCCAGCCCTGCGATTATCCTGTCGAAGTCTGCAAGATCCTGGGCCGCGCTCTCTGCTATCGCCCTCCTCTCGAGCGCCATCTCGTTGCCCATTATGATCTTGGTCCCGATGTTGGCGAGGATCTCCCTCGGGATTACCGAGGCGAGCTGGGTGATTGCTATCAGCCCGATCCTGAACTTCCTCCCCTCGCGGGCTATCCTGCTGAAGACGTTGTCCCCGTATGCCCCTGAGAGGAGCCTCGGCGCCTCCTCAAGCACGACCCCAACCTGGGCCTTCTCCTTGAGGACGCCAGAGGACTTGTAGCGATCGTACCTGTCGAAGAGCTTCCTGAGCACCGCAGAAGCGATCACCAGCCCGGTGTCGTCCGAGATCGACGACCCGTCTATCAGGACCACCTTTCCGTCCTCTAGCGCTTGGGCCATGTCGTTTATCGTCTCCTCCCCCATTCCCCCAAGGTCGAAGACGCCGTCGGCGCACTCGTACCCAGCCGCGGTCTCCCTGAGGTTGAAAATGTTGCAGACCTTCCTCTTCAGCGCGCGGATCGTGCCCTTGGCCTTCTTGAATGACTCGTCCTCTTCATTCACCGCCAGGAGCGCCGAGGCCCAGTCGGCGCCGTGCTGCCTCCTGAACTGCTCCAGGGTCTCCTCCTGCGCAGTGGTGAACTCTACCACGCCCATCAGATCCTCAGGGTCTATGGACTTGAGGTTGACCTTCAGGAGCTGCTGCCCAGGCGGCGGGTTCCTCGAGTAGAAGACGAGCGCCCTCGCGGCGTCGGGATGGTCCTTTAGCCCCTTTGCGGCGATCCCATAGTACTCGTTGTGGACGTCCATGACCAAGATCCCAAACTTCCCGTGTCTCATCGCCTCCCAGAGCAGGACCTTGACCAGGTTCGACTTCCCCCTCCCCGTCTGCGCTGAGACTAGGGCATGGTGCGAGAGTAGGCTCTCCCCATCCATGCTGTACTCCACAGGCAGGGTCCTCGATCCGCTCCTGACGTTCCCGATGAATACCTTCGTCCTGGGCGCCTCCATGAAAGAGAAGTCCTGGGCTGCTGCCATCCTCGCCTTTGACATGAACTCGGGGATGCTCCTCGGCGCCCTTGGGCTCTGCTTGCCGTTCTCGGATGCCACCTCGAGGAGCGGTTTCACATGGACCTGCCTGAATATCCTGAGGTCCTTGTCGGGGAACTCGAGCCTCGGGTTCACCCCTTCGAGCACGCTCCCCGAGCTGGTCAGGATCCTGTCCGGGTGAATCAGGCTCCCGTATGTCAGCTTCGAGACCATGCAGATGTACTTCACCTTCTCGTTGTCCACGACGACCAGGTCGCCGAGCTCGAGCTTCGACCCTTGCTTCTCCCTCAGCACGAGCTCTCCGTCGTCCCCCTCGACTATCTGCCCTACATAATCCGTCGTCCCAATCTCCATTCCTGTTTCCATATCTCCACGCCCTTTTTGACCTTTATAATACTCTTTACCCTGATCCTCCACTGGCGGGTCAACCCCCAAGGGAATCCAGCACCTCGTGGGGGGCCATCGCCCTCTCCATCAACTCGAGCCTCTCCGCCTCCTCAGGGCTCAGCCTGTCCAGGATCTGACCCTTGAGGCTCTCAACCTCATGGTCCTCCACTTTCGCGTATGTGTGCGCGTCGATCAGCGGGTACGGGTACCCGGGGTACCATATGTACGAAGAACAAGCCAAGAGCCCCCTGAGGAGGGAATCCAGCTGCTCGCCTGTAGCGCCTTCAAAGATGTCAAGCCTGTATCCCCTGTCTGCCGCCTCGTGGAGCCTAGCGTAGTAGACTGTCGCGTGGTGGGCCCACTCCTCTGACATCCCGAGCTTGATTATCCACCTCTCGTACCCCTTTCTCCTCGCCATGAAATCGACAGTCCCAGCGACTGGGTACCCGCTCTCAAGGTAAATGATCGTGCTCTTCGAGAGGCCTGCGACGACTGCGCCCCGATCCTTTGCTTTCTGGTAGAGCCTGTTGGCGAACTCAGTCTCGCCCTTGAACGCGGTCTGGAGCGCCCCGTCGATCAGGACACACTCAGCGCCGGATTCGACCGCCCTCTCCGCCATCTTCCACTCGCAGAACCTCCTGGCGATCGAGACCACCCTAGTCATGTCCCCGTACATGTTCCCGACCATCAGCGACTGATCCCTGATGTCGATCTCAAGCGGGTCGATAGGGCACTTGCCCGAAATAGGGTAAACCTCGGTCCGGAAGATCGTCCTCCCCGCCTTCTTCATGACCTCGGTCTTGGAGATGAACTCCGCGGTCTCGCATTGGTCCATCTTTTTCATGCCGAGGAACTGGTTGTAGTAGACCCTGTTCAAGACGACAGCAAGGGTGGGGGTCATCAACACCACATTTGATCCCCCGTCGACCGCAGAGATCACCGGTATCTCCTCGGATCCGGGGAGGGGGAGCTCCTTCAGGTCCTCCTCCTTCAGCGCTTCATTGAACCCCGAGATTATCCCCTCGCTCGGGAGATCCAGGTGCCCCCTCAGCGCCTCGCAGATCTCGTCCAGAGGTCCCGGCAAAGCATGCAGCCTCAGCTAATAGAGATTCAACCAAGTATATATGGATAATTAATTTAATTATTTTAATTTATTTAATAAATCTCGAAACAGGGACTGCGCCTCTAACTTCAATTCAAGCATAAATTTACGCTTTGGGGCTGCTTCATCTAAAGATTCGCAATCCTTTCAGGTCCTGCCAGAGGTAGTAGACCTCCTTCTTGCTGCCGTCTGGATTTTTCAGGGATATCGATGCTGTTCCTGGATCAACTATAGACGCAACCGTGCCTTCTATCTTGATTTCATGGAGGAATAACCAATTCACCATCTCGATATCGAGGCTCTTGGTCATCCTCAAGAACTGCACAAGGAACTCTGCCTGCTCCTTCTCAGAACTTCCAGCCTCATGGGATGATGTCCATCCTATCTCGGTGAAAGCAAGCTTCTGGCTCGTGAAGTTCATTATCCTAAGGTAATAGTCCTCGGGGAGTTCCTCCGGGGCATTGAATTGCTTCCAAGGGTAGGTTGTGAGCCCTATAAGGTCAGTCCTGTTGGAGGGGGGATAAGCATCCAAAACTGATCATTTTCTATCATGTGGTTGTAGGAGAGGACTACCATTACCTTGGTGCACTGCGACACCCCCTTTATCGTTGCGTAGGCCTTGTCGAGCAGCGCCAGGTAAGCTCCAAAGTCGTCCGGATGGGAGTAGAAGTAATCATTCACCTCATTCCCAAGCGACAGGTACTCTGGCTTGAACTCCCTTGCAATTGCTTCTGCCTCCGCGACCCACAGGTCAATGAACTGGGGGTCAGACAAGTCCGCAGGCACACCATGCGGGGCATCGATCAGATAGTCCAGCCCTGCACCCTCAGCTTTCGCAATTATTGCAAGTTCAGCGTGATGACCAGATTCAGCCCGTAAACCCTGGCACCCTCCACGACTCTGGACTTGTTCAACTGATCAAACTCCCCGATGCCTGTTTCTGATGGTCATATCATCACAACCTCGCCCAGTGAAGCCGCTTCTTGGTATGCATCCGCGATATCGCTGAATGTGGTTTCGGGCACGCTCCTCGGCGTGGGGACCATGCCTATCAGGAAGCGCCTTTCAGCGATCGGAAGGCTGTAGTTGCTTTGGTGGATCTGGTTTTGTTGATCAAAATTCCTGCCTGCCAAAAGGCTCATGCAGCAGGCGATGATGACTGCCGCCCCAACGATCGCTGGAACCGTTTTTTCTGCATTTAGGGCGCCATTTTATGGCTTTCAAGGATGTATTTATGCTCTAGGCCGCGTCTCAAGGTTTTTTATAGGGGATCCGCCCCTGTAAAAACCAGTGATCCCGTTGGCAGAGATCGTCTTCGTTGGCCACACATCCATAGACAGGGTGAGGAACTCCAACGGGGAAAAGATCCAGCCGGGAGGGGCTGCCCTTTACGCGGCCTACGGTGCGAGGACGCTCTGCAGGGACGTCTGCCTTGTCACCGCTGTTGGTAGCGACTACAGCTTCTGGGATGCCCTCTCGGAGTTCCCAGCCGAGTTCATTGCCCGCCGCAAAGGCAAGAGCACCAGGTTCGACATCTCATACGACGCAAACTGGAACGCGCACTACCGCTCATTCGAACCGGGCCCTGCCTCAGCGATCACTACGCGGGCGCTCCTGAACGCAGTGCGGAGGGGCGCCGCTTTCGTCCACGTTGCACCTATGAACCCCCCAAAGGTGGAGCGGATGGTCTCGGCACTGAGGGGATCGGGCCTCGATGTGAAGATCTCGGTCAACTCTTGCATAAACTACATGGGCAGCAGCGCCAACCGGAAGTCGATACTGAAGGCGGCATCGATGGCCGACATATTCATACTGAACGAGCGCGAGCTCCACGAGCTCACAGGCGTTGAGGTCGTGCCCGAGGCAATAAAAGCCATAAAGTCCAAGACCCTGGTCCTGACCCTCGGCGAGATCGGGACCATGATCAGATCGGATGGGACGAGGGATCTTATCCCTGCGCTCGCGGCGATCACAAAGAAGGCTGTCGACGTTACAGGGGCAGGCGACACCTGGTCAGGGAGCTTCCTTGCCGCCTTCCACAAGACCGGCAGCTGGATCAAGGCTGTCTCGTATGCCTCCTTCGTCTCGGCGGTCAAGTGCACTGGATGGAACTTCGAGAAGGTGAGCCGCCTCCGCTTCGACAGCGTTGAGGATGTCTACGACCTTGTCATCGCAATGAAGGAGAAGGGCAGGCAGCTGAGGCTCGCGGAGGCATTGAAGGACAGGCAACAGTCCGGCGGTCCCGCCCGCCTATGATCCGGGATTGTTTCCGCTAAATCGCTTGGCAGGCCACCCGGATCCTTGCTGGGGGTGCCCTCTGCCATCCTAGCCCGCCTCGATCCTCATCGCCTTCTCTTCCTGAGCTCGCTGTACACGTCCTCCAGGCTTATGCCCTTCATCTGGAGGAGTATGATCAGGTGATAGATCAGGTCAGCAGCCTCGCTGATCGTCCTCTCCTCGCTCTCCGCGACCCCTGCAAGGGCTGCCTCGACACCCTCCTCGCCGACCTTCTTCGCCGCCTTCGCAAGCCCGCCGGAGGCTATCTTCGATGTGTAGGACCCGTCGCGAGGGTTCGCGATCCTGTCCTTGACCACTCTCTCGAGCTCCGCCGGGACCTCCCATGCTGCAAGGTGATCCACAACCGGCTTGTGGAAGCATGTGCCCTCGCCAGTGTGGCAGGCGTTCCCGACCTGCCTCACCTTGAATAGCAGCGAGTCCGAGTCGCAGTCGGCGTAAACTCCTAGGACGTACTGGTAGTGCCCTGACTCTTCCCCCTTCATCCAGAGCCTCCTCCTGGATCTCGACCAGTAGTGCATCATGCCCGTGCTGAGCGTCCTCCTCAGCGCCTCCTCGTCCATGAAAGCGAGCATCAGCACCCTCCCGTCCTCGCCCACCGCGATCGCTGGGATTATGCCCCCCAACTTCTCAAAGTCGAGCGACTTGACAAGGCTGTTTATCTCTTCGCTGCTGAGCCTCACTCCTTCCCCTTTCCCATCAATCATTCCGCATGCACCTTCACGATTTGTTCTACCATCCTGACTCACTTTCTGTCAGCATTGCCACGGATCCCCTTAACCCCTCCTGCGCCGCCAGTCGGGCGCGAGATCCTGACCGGGACACCCCTCTCCGCGAGGTACGCCTTAACCTCCCCGACAGTGTACTCCGCGTAGTGGAATATCGACGCGGCGAGGGCTGCATCCGCCTTGCCTGCAGTGAGCGCGTCGTATATGTGGGCAGGGCTCCCTGCGCCGCCCGACGCTATCACAGGTATGTTGACGCTCTCGGAAACCCTCCTAGTCAGATCCAGATCGTATCCGTCCTTGGACCCGTCGTAGTCCATGCTGGTCAGCAGGATCTCCCCGGCGCCCATCTCCTCTGCCTTGACTGCCCATTCTGCCGCGTCCATCCCAGTCGCCTTGCGCCCGCCGTGGGTGTAGACCTCCCACTTCCCCTCGCCAACCCTCTTGGCGTCTATTGCCACCACGATGCACTGGCTCCCAAAGATCTCCGCTCCCTCGGTGATCAGCCTTGGGTTCTGGACCGCGGCTGTGTTCAGGGAGACTTTGTCCGCCCCCGCCATGAGCACCCTCCTCACGTCAGCGTAGCTCCTTATCCCCCCTCCCACGGTGAACGGGATCGAGAGCTCGTAAGCGGTCTTCCTGACCATGTCTATGACCGTCTCCCTGTTGTCGGATGAGGCAGTGATGTCAAGGAAGACGATCTCGTCCGCCCCCTGCCGCTCGTACTCCAATGCCTGCTCGACAGGGTCCCCCGCGTCCCTCAGGTTCACGAACCTTATGCCTTTGACCACCCTCCCCTTGTCGACGTCCAGGCAAGGTATGATCCTCTTTGTCAGCATCACCTGACCGCCTCCATCGCTTCCCTCAGCGTGAAGGCGCCCTCGTACAGCGCCTTTCCGAGTATGACTCCCGCAGCCTTCGACCCCCTGATCAGCGAGAGATCGTAGAGGCTCGAGAATCCCCCTGCCAGGTACACCTCCCCCCTTATCTCCGAGGCTGCCTTGAGCGAGTACTCGATGTTCGGCCCCTTCATCGTCCCGTCACGGTCGATCGCGGTCATCATGAAGATCCTCACGCCGATCTCCTCGAGCCTGCTGCAGAGCAGCAATGCGTCTATCCCGACCATCTCCTTCCACCCCTTGACGGCGACCCTCCCTGCGATGTGGTCGACTGCTGCCATGACCTTCTCCGGACCGAACTCCTTGATGCTTGCCCTTATCAGGCCTGCATCGAGGGCCCCTGTCCCGAAGATGACCCTGCCAGCCCCAGCAGATATTAAATCCCTTGCCGCCTCTAGGCTCCTGATGCCGCCTCCGACCTCGACCTTTGCGCCCACATTCTTTATTATGCGCTTTATCTGATCGATGTTGCTGCCCACCCCGATCGCCGCGTCCAGGTCGATAACGTGTATCCATTCTGCGCCCTCCGCCTCCCATTTCCGCGCGGCCTCCAGTGGGTCCTCGAAGTATACCTTTGTCTCCTCCAGCTTCCCTCTCGTCAGCCTTACACACCTGCCCTTTGAGACGTCAACCGCCGGTATTACCCTGATCAACGCTTTGCCGCCTCCAGGAAGTTCCTTATTATTGCCCGGCCCGCCTCCCCGCTCTTCTCCGGGTGGAATTGCGTCCCGAAGACAGCCCCCTTCTCGACAATAGCGGGTATATGCACGCCGTACTCCGCCTCTGCAACCGTCACGCTTTCCTCCTCGGGCCTGCAATAGTAGGAATGGACAAAATAGAAGTACTCGCCGTCCGGGATCCCCTTCACAAGCTCCCCGCCCCTGATTATCCTTATGCTGTTCCAGCCCATGTGGGGGACCTTGACGGAATCCGGAAGCCTCAACACATCGCCTGCGATGATCCCGAGGCCTGGGTATTCGCCACCTTCAAAGCTCCTTGTGAAGAGGAGCTGCATGCCGAGGCAGATCCCGAGAGCTGGGATCTCTCCGCTGCGGATCCGCCCGACTACCCCTCGGAACCTTCCCGCGAGTGCATTTGCCCCATCCCTGAATGCGCCAACGCCCGGGATCACTGCTGCGTCTGCGCGTTCAGCCTCGGCATCCCTCTGTGCTATGATCACTTCAGCATGGGGGCTTGCGGTGGAACCGCTGCCGATCCCTGCGCCCGCCCTCTCGATGCCCCTCCTTATGCTCAGGAGGTTCCCGAGCCCCATGTCAAGGATCGCGACCCTCATCTGGTCAGATGGCCCCCTTGGCGCTCGGCACATCCTCCCTGCCTGTCAGCGAGGCGGCCTCCCTGAGCGCTACCGCGAGCGCCTTGACCGCCGCTTCTACTTTGTGGTGGTCATTGCTACCGTAAAGCACCTTCATGTGCAGGTTGCACTTGAGCGATGCCGCGAAAGACTCGAGGAAATGGACGATGTCCTCGACCTTGGTGTCCTCGATCGAATCGCCCCTCGTGTTCAGCCTTATCCTGCTGTAAGCCCTGCCCCCGAGATCTATCACGGTTCTCGCCAGAGAGTCGTCCATGGGCACATAGGCGTGCCCGAACCTCTTTATCCCCCTCTTCTCGCCGAGTGCAGACCGGATCGCCTCCCCAAGCACGAGCGCAGTGTCCTCGATTATGTGGTGCTTGAGATCGCCGGAAGCCTCGAGCTCTATCCTGATCGATGCGTGCTTAGCAAGGGTCCTTATCATGTGGTCGATGAATGCGGAACCGGTGCTCCCAGTGAACTCCCCTGGGCCCTCGAGGCAGACCCTGGCGGAGATCTTGACCTCCTGCGTCTTCCTGTCGCAATATCCTTCCCTTGCCCGAACACCGTTCTTATTCCCTGATCCAGATTCCATTCCTGCGGTCATTTGTTGCCCTCCTCACTTATCGCCTTCCTCAGCGAATCTATGAACTTCAGGTTGTTCTCCCTGGTCGAGACGGTCACCCTCACGCAGTTCTCGAGCAGGGGCAGCCCGCCCCTGTCCCTCACGTCTATCCCGTCTTCCCCAAGGCGCCTCACAACGCGACCAGATTCTATGCCAGGCGGGAGCCTGAAGAGTATGAAGTTGGCATCCGACTCGTATGCGTCCACGCCGCTGAGCATCTCAAGCTCGGCAAGAAGGTAGTTCCTCTCCTCGATGACTTGCCTGATGAACGACTCGTATACCTTCCTGTTCTCGATTACGAGCCTTATCATCTCCTGCGCGACCGAGTTGACGCTGAAGGGGCTCTGCGCAGCCCTGATCCACTTGAGGAGCCTGGCATTGCCCACGCAGTACCCTGCCCTGAGGCCTGCCATCCCGAAGGCCTTCGAGAACGTCCTCAGGACCAGGAGGTTCTCGTACTGTGTGCACTCCCCGGAAAGGGAGTACGGGGCGAAATCGACGTAAGCCTCGTCGAGGACGACCAGGCGCCCGCTCTCCTCTACGACCCTCAGGACCTCGTCCCTGTTGAATTGCTTGCCAGTCGGGTTGTTCGGGGAGCATATGAAAATCACCTTTGTCTCGTCCCCTATTGCTGAGAGGATGCTGTCCGCGCTGAGGTCAAAATCCCCTGTCGTGAGGACCTGCCTCGCCCTCCCGCCGGCGATGGAAGTGTAGAATTTGTACATCTCGAATGTGGGGTCCACAACGATGGCCTCCCTCCCTTCTGATGAGAGGAAGACCTTGGCTATCAAATCCAGTATCTCGTCGGATCCATTCCCTACAAGCACCTCGTCCTCCCAGACGCCTAGGCTCTCGGCAATTGCGCTCGCGGCAACCCATCCCTTCGGAGGGGGGTATTCCCTGACATCCACCCTCTTGATCGCTTCCGCCATCAGGGTGTCCGAGAAGAACCTGTTAACCAGCATATTCTCGTTCAGCCCCATCCTGACCCTCCCATCCCGGGAGAGGCTGGAGTATGCCTCCTTGCCCTTCTTCTCGCCGAGGATCTCCCTCAGGCGATCGACCACGAAATCTTCAGGATCCAGCTACTTCTC
>JAULTB010000040.1:0-9286 GCA_038801655.1 Candidatus Methanosuratincola thermotaenarum
GACTTTGCCAGGCTCCCGTGGTGGATGCTTATCGGGGCATTGACGTCCCAGATCCTGAACCTGCTGGCTAGGATCTCCGCCTCGGATCTCGTGTTGGTGAATATGAGCGTCGACCTGTTCTTCTCAATCAGATCCCTAAGATTCCTTAGCCTTGCAGCAACTTCGGGAAAGGTGGCGAGCCTCTCTGCCAGATCGTAGTCAGAGTTTTCAGCCTCAGGAAAAACCACGTCGAGCTTCAGGTCCTTGGCGACTGAAACCCGGACGATCTCGCACCCCCTCCCTGATCCGACAAGGAACTTCCCAACCAGATCAGGCGATCCTATTGTTGCCGAGAGCCCGATCACTTGGGGCTCGACCGACGTTATCTCCCTAAGCCTCTCCAACGCCACAGCAAGCTGGACGCCCCGCTTGTCGTTGGCAAGCTCGTGGACCTCGTCGACTATCACCCACCTCACCTTCGACAGGTGTCTCTTCAGATTTCTCCCTGGCAGCATTGCCTGTAATGTCTCGGGCGTAGTGATCATGATGTCCGGCGGGGCCATCGTCTGCCGCCCCCGTTCCTTCGTCTCGGTGTCTCCGTGCCTGACTGCAACCTTAAGGTCGAGCCTGCTGCACCACCAGTGGAGCCTGTCGAGCAGGTCCCTGTTCAAAGCCCTAAGGGGGGATATGTAGAGGACTCTGATCCCGCAAGTGCCCCCCTCCCTGATTATGCGGTCCAAGACTGGCAAAAACGCAGCCTCGGTCTTGCCGGTGCCAGTAGGCGCGATGACAAGCACATTCTTGCCTTCCATTATTAGCGGGATCGCCTTACTCTGCGGCTCAGTGAAGCCTTTGAAGCCCTTCTCCAAGATAATCCTCTGGATGGGTTTCGAGAAGGCTGAGAAAAGATCGTCCATAGATTTGACCCAAGATTCCAATCACCCTTCCATATATAAAAAATCCCGGGATCGACGGACACTTTATAATCCGAAATGCCATACCTTCATGCATGGTGCAGATAGGGTTTCAACCTATGTAGGCACACACAGGTCTTGGGCTTCACCAGGCTCGTCCGCCTCACGAGTTCATAGGCGGCTCTTCACTGCCCTCCGCCCCTGTCAGGAAGTACCCGCCCGCTCATTAGCCTCCCCCCTTGCCGAGGAAGCCTTCACGGGAAACTCCCTCCATCTTCAGTTCGGTGTGGCACTGTGCATGTACCCCTCATCTGAATCCGAGGTCTTTGGTCTTTTGCTATCACCTTACTGCCCATGCACCTGCCAACTAATTTAATGTTCATTCTAAAATTATACAAGCCCATCTATTTCTAAACTGTTGATTACGGCGGATTAGAAGAGGGAGAGCGCCCGCCGCGCGGCACCCACAGCAGTCGCCCGTTCGCCAACCGTTCGCCAACCCCCCCGCGCCCGACCGACCGTTTAACCAACCGATCAATCGACCAGTTAACCGACCAGTCAACCGCCCCCTCGTTCAGCGCCATCTGCTCGCCCTTTATAAAATCGCGACGCGTGTAGTCGGGTCGACGAAAGAGACAAAACGAAAGAGACGAAGCCGTAAATGGAAACGAGGAAGGTAGGAAGCAAGGCAGGAAGCAAGAGTGATGGGAAACGAACAAGAGGGACAGGGAAACGGAAAGATGATGGTAATGGGTACGGGCATGAGTATGGACACGGGTGCGACAGGCACCGGCGTAGGGACATGGACGGGTACCGGCACGGGCGCTGGTACGGGGACGGGGACTGGAATTGCGAAAGGGGCACGCTACGACCTGTGGGCAGAGAAGCCCAAGACCCTCTCCAGCAACACCACAGTCTACATCGAGCTGACCGACGTGTGGGGCAACACGCAGGTGCTGGAGGCGGGGACGGCCACGCCGTACGCCGAGGGGTTCTACGACATCCCGTACAGCGGGATCCTCACGGTCTTCTTCATGGTCATCTCGGCGATGATCCTCTACGAGGTGCTCCAGAGGGCCGCGAGCAGGCTGTGACTCCAGCAGGTAGTCTATTTTTTTTCCGGCTCCCCCTCTTTATAAAATCACGGGGGGTGTCATACATTGAAGAGCCTCAATCGGGAAGCGCAGACGGGTTAAAACGAACGAACAAACAACCAACAACAAAAAAACAAAAAGACGATCTGCAATGAGTAAGGAAAATACGCTCAAAAAACTGGAGTACGCCCTCTTCCTAGCCTACCCTTTCCTCTTCTTCTACTGCGTCGGCACGCTTAGCCTTCACAAGGGCCCCCTCGTCTTCGACCTCGGGGCGCTGGCCCCGAATAACGCAGACGCCATACCGCTCGCGCTCGTCTCCCTCTTGGCTTACCCGTTGCCGCTGTACATCCCCCACCTCTTCCGAACAATGATACTGGAGGGCAAGTACAAGAAAAAGGACCGCTCCCCCATAACCTCGTACACCATGTGGCTGGAGAGGAGCGACCTCACCTTCATGGCGCCCCCCTTCCTTGCCGCTTTCGTTGCCCTCTCGTGCGGTTTTGCCGGAAAGCTCCTAACGCCGGCAGCCCCGGAGTCGCCCCTGAACCCCCTCTGGGCAACCTCGGCGATCGAAATGCCCCTGCGGGGGATAGCGGTGCCCCTCACCAGCCTCCACTACCTCTTCAACTTCTCTGCCCAGATCAGCTATCTGAACCCCGCCCTCTCCCTCATCTTCTCTTTCATGAGCTTCCTCTTCCTCATCTTCACATTCGTCTTCCCGGTGCTCCAGTGGTACACCTCGAAGCTCTTCATCAAGAAGGTAGTGCTACCCCCCCTCGTGGCAGAGCGGAAGAAGCTCCCGCTGGAGACCATCCGCAGGTACCGCGATGTGGTCAGTCCGGAGAAGCTCCGCGACCCCGAAAATTGGGAGCGCCTCGCAGGCTACGGCACAGGAGACGGGGGTAGACCAGCAGCAGCCGCTGCTGGTGTTGGTGCTGGTGCTGGTGCCGGTGCCGGCGGAGTAGCAGGTGCAGGTGCAGGGGCAGGTGCAGGTGCAGGCGCAGGTACGGGTACGGGTACGGGGATGGGGATGGGGATGGGGGCGGTGGCGGGTACGAGGACGGATGCGGACGCGGGTACGGGGGCAGGAGAAAGTCAAAGGAAAGGGAATGAAAAAACGCTGGGAATACGTGCCCCGATCACGCTACCCCCTGAGCTGGCATCGCGTTTCGAGCAGGCGAGATACGGGGAAGCCGAGCCCTGGATGCTCCCAGCCGTGAAAATCATTAAGAAGGTCAACCGCCTGAACGAAACGCCCATCACCGGCGAGTACCTGGAGAGAGCCAGGGAAGCCATGCGGGGGCTGTACGAGCTGCTCGAGGCGGAAGGGATCGCCCTGACACGGGAAAATTGCAAGCTGCTCATCAGGAAGCTCGAGGAGGGGATGATCTCGGTGCTCGAGGACGGCAAATGCTCGTGCTCCCTCGGCACCCCCTCCGAGAAGATATGCGCCAGCGAGAGGGACGAGTACGAGCTCCAGGACAGGGTGATACTCGCGACCGCGTACGCCGCCTCCTCGGCAGAGCTCAACGGCGTCGGCGGTGATGGCAGGTGGATGCTGAGCACGGACAAAAAGTACGTCGAGGAGCGTTTCATGGCAGCCAGAGACTACCTCCGGCCGCGCCCGCTCCTCCGCCCCGAGGAGCAATCCGATGATTGCCCCTCCGAGGATCGTCCGGGCACATCCTGCCAGAGCAACCGCTGAACGCGGCAACGCCCCCAGTAGCGGTGGAGGTGGGACGGCTGCGCCGCCTTGCAGCGCCCCCGTTTATAAATTCACTCCAACAGGGATTGAGGTAAGAGGGGTAAAAATGCTCCCGCTGATGTTGTTGCTCCCACTAGTCGGGATAGCCATCTCGTTTATTTCAGGCATAATAATGGAAGCTTTTCCAGGCTTGGTTACAGGCCTGCTGGGAGGGCTGAACCTCCCGGGCAACATCTACTCGCTACTGATCGAGATCCCGCGGCCGCTCTGGAACGAGGGGGTGTATGGGATGCCCGGGCTCGCAGGCTCCGTAGGCACGGGAGCCACCAGCGGGTACAGCAGCATGATAGGGCCCTCGATGACAACGCTCTATGCAGGCTCGAGGAACGCTGCCTTCGCCCTCTTCGCCCTCCTCCTCGTAGTCGCCGCCTTCTCCTTCTTCCTCCAGAACTTCAGGATAGTGGCTGAGGGGACCGCAACCAGGATCCTAACCGGGTCGGTCATGGCACTGGTCCTCATCTACCTCTTTCCCGCGATATACGACGTGACAGCCGCAGCCGTAAACGCGGTGACTTACCCGGCTCCAGGCTCGATAATCCCGCCGGATGCCATAATCACGATCCTCACCAACGCCGCCACCGTCGTACCGAGCTCCACAGCCGACATTGGGAGCGCCCTGGCGGGGATGGTGATGAACCTCTTCCTGTTCATATTCGTCCTGATCACCTACGCGAGCGTGGCAATAATGGGCGTCCTGCGCACGTTCTTCATAGGCGCAGCCTTCGCCCTGATGCCCGTCCTGCTGGTCATGAGGCTCGTGCCGTACATAGACAAGGTCGCTGACCTGTTCATACAGGTGATCATCGGCGGGTTCCTGGCGTCTTTAATCGTCTCCTTCTTCTTCGCCTTCGGGTACAACGTCCTGATGAGCGCCGAGATAAGCGGGCTGATGAAGACCCTCATAGCGCTGGGGGTGCTCCTCGCCTCTTCACTCATGATGACCGTCCTGATCCCGCACATGGGATCGTTGATGTCGTCGATCTCGACCGCGATCACCGGGGCTGCGACCGGGGCAGTCGTGGGGGGCGTGGCCGTCGCAACCGGAGCCGCAGTGGCAGGCGCCCAAGCAGCACCCGGCCTCACCTCAGCCGTAGCCTCTGGCGTGATCTCGCCCGGCAGAGCAGTCCTGAGCGGCATCGGCAACGTAGCCGCCGGCGGCATCGGCACCCTCGGGTCGGTGGCGCCGCGCATGGTGCCCGGCATGGGGGCAGTAGGTTACGCCATCCCGACAGCCGTGTCGATGGGGAGGGGCGCTGGGAAGATGGGACTTGCCCAGAAGTACGCCGCGGACAACTCCGAATACGCAGACTCAATGCTACTCCAAGCGGCAGCGACACCACACGAGGACGAGGGCAGCGCACCCCTCATGGCGGAATACGCGGCGAGCGTGAAGACGGACCTCCTCACGAGACCCCCCGAGGTCCTGGGGAGGGAGTACGGCATGATGACCGGGACCGATTTGACCGAGGAGGAGGCCGCGGAGATCGGCAGCAGGATGCAGGGCAGGGTGCGCCAGATCATGGAGATGACTAAGGACAGCCCGGAGGCGCAGAATATCCTCCTCTCCAGGATCGGGAGGTCTTACAACGCTTGGAAGACGTACACCATGGAGCTGAAAGACCCTGCAACAGGAAGACCGCTGATCGATGTGGCGAAGGAAGCGGTGAGGAGCAGGATGACTCCGGAGGAGTTCGAAAAGACGGGGGAGGCGGAAACCATGAAAGAGCTCCAGAAGCTCCTCTCGGAGCGCGGCATGGCAGGAGTCAGCCCGACGACGCAGTACGCAGCCCTGCGGGACAGGAAGGCGAACGCTGACAAGATAGCGGACTTTGTGCAGTTACGGAGGAAATGACAGGCAGGAAGAGAGGGGGAATAGCAAGGAGGGAATGACGATGAAGATGGACTTCCAGAGGCATAGCCGGACAGTGCTGCAAATTGAGGCTGAGGCGGAGAAGCCCGACAGAGTCGCCTTCAGCGACGAGACCACCTCGGACATAAAACACGCGGTGGAGCACATATTCGGGTCCGGGGCAGTGAGCCTGTTGTACTTCGTCGGGAAGTCGTGCGGTCAGTGCTCGTACCTGCGCCTCTACGCGGCGTGCCAGGGCAAGGGCGAGGCAGCCTTCGCCCTCTGCACTGAGCTGAAGGAGCAGGAGGGCTGGGGGCGTTTCAGGTGCGAAGACGCCGGCGACAAAGGCGGGGGCGGGGACAACGCTGGGGACAGGGGAGGGGGATGGAACGGGAAGAAGGTCATCCGGGTCGAGCACTGCTTCGAGGCAAGGAGCCACGAGCCTGCGAAGGAGCCCGTCTGCCACTTCGTCAGGGGCTTCATAGAGGGGCTCCTCGGATGCGCGCTGAAGAAGTGCGTGAAGGTGACCGAGGTCGAGTGCATCGCGAAGGGCGACAGGGAGTGCGTATTCGTGGCAGACATAGGTGCAGAAGAAACTCTACGAAGAAACTCTTAAAAAGCTTTCAGAGAATAATCATTCGTGGCAGACATAGGTGCAGAAGAAACCCTAAAGAGGAATGAGCCTTGACAAAAGCCTCCGCCGCACTGATCGTTGTTATGGCATGCGTGGCTGCCGCCTTCGCCATGGGGTACCTCAGCGTCAGGCAGGACTATAACCTTCTATCCCAGAAGTACGAAGACCTGCAGACCAACTATAACGCCCTCAACAGCCAGTACTCCTCCCTGCAGGCGAACCACTCCCAGCTCCAGAGCCAGTACTCCTCCCTAAATAACCAATACGCCTCCCTCAACAGCCAGTACCAGTCGCTGCAGGGGATGTACAACCTACTCAGCTCGGACTACGATGCCCTGCTCGGCGAATGCGCCCGTCTGAACAGCACCGTCGCCAACATCATCAACACGACGGTCTCCTACGCCAGCCTCACAGCCTCCTTCCCGAGGGTGCTGAACGACAACGCGGTCAAAGCCACCGCATCGGCGGTCACTGCCGCCGGGGCGTCGAAGTCGGACTACTGGGGCTCGATACAGAAGATATACCGCTACGTGAAGTCGAACATAGCGTACGTCCACGACATAGAGATGCCCTACTGGTACATCAGCTACACCACGACGATCAAAGGGCAGACCTACATCTACGGGGCGGACTACTTTAAGTTCCAGAACTACATACAGACGCCCGAACTCACTCTGGAGATAAAGCAGGGCGACTGCGACGACCAGGCAGTCCTGGCATACGCTATGATCAAGTACTACATGAAGTATGTTTACGGGACCGAGTACAGCCTGTACCTGGCGCACGTGGAGTTCTCGGACGGCAGCGCGCACCTGAGCGTGGTTATGCCCGTCACGGGCGGCAACATATGCATCATAGACCCCGCCGGGAGCTACCTCACGTCCACCTCCTACATCTGGCAATACGTGATAACGCAGAAGCCAGCCCTCCAGGAGCTCCAGGCGTACTCGAACCACTGGAAAGACGGCGGAGGGACGGGCCCAATCACCTACATCAAACTGTACAGAGTCAACGTGGTTGACGGCAGCTACACCGTGGCAGCAGAAGGCACGATAAGCCAGGTCGCGGCAGCCCTCGCTTATTAAGGCACGGAAGCAGGGCAGGCGGTACTACAAGAGATAGATAAAAAGACAGACAGAAAGACAGAAAAGCACATAGGAAAGAAAGTTGTGCCCCCCTCCGACAATCCTGCCCTTTATAAAATAAAAAAAAGTGCGTATGTTTGGAGGTATAGAAGGTGTTCGAGAGATACGCGGTGCAGTTAGCCTCGACCATATTCTCAGGAGACCACTATGAGCTTTCAGGAAACTCTCTACAACAATACTTCAGCTCAATAAGGATAATATTAATGATCAGAAAAACGATCCTGCTAGGAGACCAAAAGAAATCAAAGAAACAAGACGAAGATGAATCGAGAATAGACACACATGTGATAAACATAGATACGAAGGACATAGGCATGATGGTTTCAGATGGGTTTCAACCTATGTAGGCACACACAGGTCTTGGGCTTCACCAGACTCGTCCGCCTCACGAGTTCATAGGCGGCTCTTCACTGCCCTCCGCCCCTGTCAGGAAGTACCCGCCCGCCCATCAGCCTCCCCCGTTGCCGAGGAAGCCTTCACGGGAAACTCCCTCCATCTTCAGTTCGGTGTGGCACTGTGCATGTACCCCTCATCTGAATCCGAGGTCTTTGGTCTTTTGCTATCACCTTACTGCCCATGCACCTGCCAACTAATTTAATGTTCATTCTAAAATTATACAAGCCCATCTATTTCTAAACTGTTGATTACGGCGTAATCACGACATACGACCCGGTGACTCATGAGGTAGAGGCAAAGGCAAAGGCCCTCGGGAAGGCGATAGCGAGGAGAGGGCACGTGCTGATCACGGGAGGGGATGGGGGGCTGATGAGAGTGGTCTCTGAGGCCGCATTCAAGGAAGGGGGCATGACCGTGGGCATAATGGCTTTAGAGATGGAGGGGATCGCCGGTTCCCACCCCTGGAATAACCCATACAATCGGGTGGTGATACGCTCGGGGCAGTCCTTCACTTCAAGAAGCTCAATTGTAGTAAGGAGCAGCGATGCCATTATCCTCGTGGCTGGAGGGGTCGGCTCCCTCGCCGAGGTTGCGATTGCTTACAACATGAAAAAGCCGGTCGTGGTCCTGAAGGGCACCGGGATGATCGCTGACCGTCTCGTGGAGCTCTTCCCAGACGGGTTCCTCGACCACCGGAAAATGGTGCGCCTGCGCTTTGAGGAGGACCCGGAGAAGGCGGTCGATCTCGCGGCCGAGCTTGCTAGGCTGGATGGGGAAGGTTGAAATTGTCAGTATTTCTTCTCTGAGATGTAATCGAAAGCTGCGAGCGCTGCGACCGCGCCCTGCCCTGCCGAAATTATGGCTTGTCCATAGGGGAGATCCGTTATCTCACCTGCTGCGAATATGCCCTCCCGACTAGTCCGCTGAAGCCTGTCCACGATTACCTGGCCATACTCGTTCGTCTGGACGAGCCCCTTCAGATAATCAACCTTGACTTCCTTCCCTATTTCAATGAAGACTTTCTGGACGGGCAAATCAAAGAGTTGCCGGCTTTCCAAGTTCTCCAGAAGCACGCTCTCTACCCTGTCCTTCCCCCTGATCTCCCTGATTACCGCATTGGTGATCATCTCAACGTTGGCGTGCCCCTTTACCCTGTTAACCAAGATGCCGTCTGCTCTGAATTCCCCCCTCCGGTGGATCAAGTAAACTTTGGCTGCATACCTTGCCAGGAGATCTGCGCTCTGGAAGGCTGCGTTTCCACCTCCCACCACCGCAACGATCTTGTTCTTGGTGAGAGGGGCGTCGCACGTAGCGCAGACATACACCCCCCTCCCAAAGAACTCCTCCTCGCCTGGCACATTCAATTTCTTGTGCGATCCACCTCCTGTGGCTATTACGCTCTTGCAGTAGAACTCGCGCCCCTCCTCGCAGATTGCCTTGAACATCTTGCCTTCAATGCGTACCTCTCTCACCGTGTCTTCAAAGATCTCGACCTCGACCTCCTTCA
>JAULTB010000041.1:0-9282 GCA_038801655.1 Candidatus Methanosuratincola thermotaenarum
GGCTGTCTCCGCTTCTGGCTCGAGAGGCCAATATACTTGACCGGACTATACTACCGGAGCGTAATTGTTGGAATGCTAGGCGGGTATTTTAAATTTTTTGGGTTATGGGTTGCTGACGTACTCCCGCATCTGGAGCCTAAGGGCGCTCTCCTGATTATTCCGTAAAGCTGCAATATAAGGAACAAGCTGATCACTCAAGCAGCCCTTTTTCTATGCCTGATCCGCCGCAGGGATTCTTATTCTGAAGGTCGTCCCTTTTCCTTTTTCACTGATGAAATCGATAGAGCCGCCTATCGACTCCAAAAGCCTCTTGCTTATCGCCAAACCAAGACCTGTCCCGCCCTTTTTTGTGGTGAAAGAGGGGCTGAAGATTTTTTCCTTGTCCTCGGGCGCGATCCCCACCCCCGTGTCACTGACGTTCACAACCAGCTGATTTCCTTCTTTTTCGGCGGAGACTTGTAGGATTCCCCCGCTTGGCATCGCCTCGATTGCATTGAGGATGACATTGTGGAGCGTGCGCTGCATGAAAACGGGGTCTGCAAGGATCTTCGGCAAGCCCTCGGGAAGGTTAATTTCTGCCCTTATGTTGCTTGGGATTTCTATCGACATGAGCACACCACGCAGGAGTTCATTGAGGTCAAGGGGAGAGATTGACGGCTTCATTGGCCTGGCATATTGCTTCAGTTCCAAGGTCACATTATTAAGGTACGATATTTGCTGATCAATTCGATCCAGTATGCCTTTCAATTTCTCGTCTCTCCCTATGGATTCTGAATCGCGTAGCATGAACACTAGATTTAGAAGCGCTTGCATCGGCGATTTAATGTCATGGATCACCGAGGCAGTCACCTCACCGAAGGCTGCACCACGCTCGACCTCCAAGAGGCGCTCCTGCAACTTCAGGATTCCACGCGCCTTTTCCTCGACGGCTCTCTTAAGCCGCTCCTCGTTCTCCTTGGTAAAACGGAAGAGGAGGGCGTGAGGGGTGGTTATCCCGACCTTCACGACCGATAGATAGATCAGATAGAAAGAAAACAGCTTGAGAATGTGCCCTAGCATGTTGAGCACGCCATAAACATCGACATATAGCGTGAAGGACAGTTCTGAGAACGCGGTAATGGCGATGGCGGAGCAGACAAGCAAGAAAACGTGCCTGTCGAAAGAGGATCTCAATCGATAGATTCGGATCATGGAGATGGCCAAAACCAGTACTATGATGTACTCGCTCGCCACCTTGAAAACTGTCAGGCCATACCCTTCGATGTAGCAGGCCGGGAATGAGCCTGAGAAAATCGACAGCAGCGCAACGGAGGTCGCCGAGGCATAGAGAGAAAACGCTAGTTTTGACCTAAGTTTCCTTTTCAGGAAGGCTGTAGAAATTAACAAGCCCGTAGACTCGAAGTATCGTGCAGTGATCCATAGCTGCGTAGGCAAATTTGAGTCGAATCCCGGGAAAACGCCCATTCCTTTGTAGGCAAGAGTATGGAAGAGATCGATGATTCCAACAAAAAGGTACACTATTCCAAGGTACGGCAAAAAGTCGTTGTCCATGGATTGCTTGGAGTTCCAAGCGATCACGAAGATAGTGAATGCAATAACTATAGAAAAAGCTCTACCAACGAATGGAAAAGCAGATAGCTGTAAGCCCTAGTCATTGCTACAAGGATCAGCAACGCAACGCCTGCCAAGGCATCTATGTTGGACGGCTTCAAAGAATAGACCTCTTGTGTTGGGTCGTGTCCGATTGCAAATTTTATCATTTTATATATAAATTGTTGTTCAAACTATTCCAGCAGAGCGCCTAGCGAAATAGGCAAGCGCCAAAAGCAGAGGCGCTTAATGGGGACGGGCAGGCGAGATCGGGATGCAGGAATGGGAAGAATACCTCAAGTTCTTGAATGGCGGCAGATATTCACTGCAGGCGCTCAGCTCAGGTCTGTCCCCCTCAAAGAGGATACCCGAAAAGGAGTGCGTGTCAGTAAAGAGCCTGAACTACCAGCTCTACCCATTCCAGCAGAAGATCCTGGAAAAGGTAAGCAACGGGACGCTCGTCGTGGGCCTACCCACCGGGCTGGGGAAGACCTACGTGGCAGGAGCCTACATACACCGGATGACCTGCAAAAGCCCGTCGAGGGTCGCTTTCCTCACGCCTTCAGTCCCGTTGGGGGTGCAACAGACGATCTTCGCCAGGAAGAAGCTCAACTTGGAGAATGCATATTTTATCTCAGGCAGCATCCCCCCCGAGAGGCGAAGAGAGCTGATGGTCTGGAACGCGGGCTACGTTGTGACCACCCCCCAGACGCTATACAACGATTTCCTCGCGGAGTTCGAGCATGAGATAAGGCAGGCAAAGGCAGAAGGGGATCCTGCCGGGCGCCTGCGCAAGATCTTCGAATCCGAGGGGTTCCGCTTCCCCTACGACATACTGGTAGCGGACGAGTGCCACGGCTACATAGGGGAGACTGACGGGTATTCAATACTAGTCTCGGCAAAGGCGTCAGGCGCGAAGATTCTTGCACTGAGCGCGACGCCCCAGTTGCACTCCCCCAAGAGGCTCGGAGAGTTGAGGAAGGTCTTCGAAACGATCGAGTCGATCTCAATCGAGGACCCAGAAGTCAAGGGCCAGATGCCAGGGAGGGAGATCTCAATATTAAGGGTCCCGGCGAGCCCAAGGCTCATTGAAATCTACAAAGGGCTTCATAGCGTAGCCAAGGAGGTGCAAGAAAGGGTAGCGGGGATCTACGGTCCTGCTCATGCGCGGGGGTACTGCAGGGATCACGGCTTATGTGTCTGCCTGATAGCCCTGAAGATAATGAGGACCAGGATTGTCGAGGACGGTGCGAGCAGCGTCTCAGGATACGGGATCTGGAAGATGAGGGAGCTTTTAAGGCCATTGCGGGAGCTGGGAGGGAAGAGCATACTTGAGGCGTACAAAGAGCTGGTTTTGGAGCAGCCGAACCACAAGATATCGGCAGCGATCCAGCTGCTAGAGTCTGAGCGTTTCAGCAAGGCAATAGTGTTCATGGAGTCGGTCGAGGGCGCCAAAGAGCTGGGCGGGGTTCTTCAGAGATCCAGAGGGATCGAGGATGTGGCCGTGCTTGTAGGCAAGGGGGACATGAGGATGGAGGAGCAGGCATCCGCGCTCATGCAGTTCAGGGAGCGGGCAAGCATACTTGTCTGCACCAGCATCGGTGAGGAGGGGCTTGACGTCCCAAGCGCTGACATCGAGATCTGGGTCGACCCGCCGAGCAACCCAAAGAAATGGATACAGAGGTTCGGGAGGGTGCTCAGGAGGTCGGAGGGGAAGAGCGTTGCGAAGATCTTTGCACTTGTGACCCCCGGGACGCATGAGAGGAACAAGATGATCGGTGTCATGAGGAAGGTGGAGAGGGTTTATGGATTCACCCAGCGGGTCAGCGAGTCAGAGTTGCCGAAGAGAGCCCCCAGGGGCCAGACCAGGCTCACGATGTTCCAGCGAGATTAGGGCTCCAGCACGCCCATAGGCAGACAGATATCCAAAAATAGAAGTGCGGATGGAGAATCACTTTATGAAAAAGAACTTTGCTGCGCCCCTTTTTGTGGCGGCGATTGTGTTGGCGGCTGTGTTTGTGGGGAGTGCGCACGCATCGGCGGACGCGAAAGACATACACCAGTGCATCTACTTCTTCTATTCGAAGAGCTGCCACAGCTGCATTGAGGCGAATAATTACATCAAGACGGTCGAAGCGAAGTATCCGCTGCTTGAGGTTGTCCGCTACGAGATAAGCAACAAGACTAACTACGCGCTCCTGATCGAGTTTTACAACTCCCGGAATATAGGAACTTACCGGTATCCCGTCGTCTTCGTCGGAAACGAAATACTCCCAGGCAAGGAGGAGATCCAAAGCAGGCTGGAGCCCCTGCTGGAGAACAAGACTGGATGGGTGTGCCCCTCGCCTAATGCCACGGTGCCTCCTTACCCAGGGGAAGGGCAGCAGCCCGAAAGGCCGCCGATTGCTGTAATAGCAGGCATGGCTTTCGCGGACTCGATGAACCCCTGCGCAATCACAGTGCTCCTCCTGCTTATAGTCGCGATCGGCGCTTCCACTGCTAGCGCCTGGAAGATCGGGGGGGCTTACATAGCAGGCAACTTTGTCGCATACCTGATCATTGGTCTAGGACTGTTCGCTTTTCTCCACCAGTTCGAGATGCCGGCATACTTGAACAAGATAATAGGGGGGGCGGCCATAGCACTTGCAATATACGCGCTATTCTCGAAGATACCCGCCCAGAGCAGGCCGGTTGTCAAGAAGCTAATCAACAAATCCACCACCGCGCCCCTCTCTTTTCTTGCAGGGGCGGCCATTTCTGCGATCGAGCTCCCATGCACAGGGGGGCCGTACTTCCTTGCCCTTGCACTAATGACTCAATATGAGATGGGCAGCGCTGAGATTGTCGCATACCTGCTGTTTTATAACCTCATATTCGTAGCCCCACTGGTGGCGGTGCTCGTACTTTGGGGGCGCGGGATCGCTCCAAAGATCCCGAAGAGTCACATAAGGTTCGTCTCTGCAGCCCTTCTGTTCTCTGTCGGGACGATCATGCTGTTCATTTGATGGCAAAAAAGGCAGGAGGTTTTTGCATTCCAGTCGGGCGACTGGCGACCTAAATTCATGCAGCAGGCTGCAACTTCTGAACTAACGGCTTCCTGCAATGGACTGGTGGTTTGCGGAAGAATACATAGTGCGAAGGGCAGACCATTTGAATTTGGATCGAAGTCAAGACTTCGCGAAACTTAATGGACCAAATCTCGATTACATTGGATCCAAGCTCAGTTGACATTTTTGGTCGCGCATTCCGTCTTGGGCGATGCTAGTCCTTTTGCTCAACTCCAGATTCATGAGGTTTTGCAGGCTTACGGAGCTCAACTATGAATGAAGACCCCTCACCGACTCGGCTCTCGACCCTGATCCTACCTCCATGGGCTTCCACTATGCGCTTGCAGATAGCCAATCCGAGCCCGGAGCCCTTTGACTTGGTCGTGAAGAGGGGCGTGAAGAGCCTGCCCAGGTGCTCCTCAGGAATCCCGACACCAGTGTCCTTTACTTCGATTGTGACCCATTCATCGCGGTCGCGTGAATTGATCTCGAGATTGCCGCCTTTCGGCATTGAATCGATCGCGTTTGTGATCAGGTTCACTAGGACCCTCGTGAACATGCATTGGTCGACCAATACCGGATCGCGTGTTTCCAGATTTAATGAAAGATTGACATTTTTTGGGAGGGAGACCATCGATAGCGCATCCTGAATCAGGGTTTGAACCGGGATGGGGCGTGTATCGAGGACAAGGTTCTTCGAGAAGTCCCTGATATCTCCGATTATGCCACTCATGTATTGCACATGGCGCTCTATCTTTTTCTGCAGTTCGCGTATTTCGGAAGAGGATTCTTCCGGCAACCTTGGATCTGACACCAAAATTCCCAGGAGATAGGTATCGTTCATTATTGACTGCAATGGAGTCCTAAGGTCGTGCCCCACGGAGGCGGCTATCTGACCGATTGTGGCCAATCTCTCTGCTTCCTGAAGCTTTCTAGTCTTCTCTTCGACTAGGCTCTTCAGATCATCCTCGATTCGTTTGAATGCGGTTACATCCTGACCAGCCGCCTGGAACTCGACAATACGACCGACTGAATCAAATATTGCCCTCCCTATCCACATAATCCAAGACGCCATGCCGTCTGGCTTGACTTCCTTGGTCATGAACCTTGCAGCAGGATTTTCGTTTGCCTTTTCCAGCAGGGCGACCATTTCTTTGCGTTCTTCCTCCGACATCAGGTCAAAGATATTCCTTCCTATAATGGAATCTTTTGAAACGCCGATCATCTGTTCAAATGCCCTGTTAACAAAGGTGATCTCCCCGTCAGGTTTGAACCTTACAATAGCCTCTGTCAAATCGTCAACTATGACCCTGTAACGCTCCTCGCTCCGCTTAAGCGCCTCTTCCAGTTCCTTGTGGCGTGTGATGTCCTTGAAAGTTTCGACTCCTCCCAGAAGGTTCCCAGCAGAGTCATAGACCAGGCTGGCGTGACCGATCACGTATATCCTCCCGCGTTTAGAGTTGACGTACCCCTCGGCAACTACACTCGAACTGGTCCTCTCGAACCGCGTATACAACCCCGCATATCGCGCATCATTCTCGAAGAGGAGATCCAGCAGCAGGGGGCGGCGTTCCCCATAGAAAGGCACCGCATATTCATACCCACCCTTTCCGACGATTGACTCTTTTGAGATGCCTGTAAGATCCTCGATCGCGCGGTTCCATTCGATTACACGCCTATTATTGTCAACTACAAAAACAGGATCAGGTATCGAGTCTACAATAGCGGTCATGAAGCGCTCGGTCTTCTTGAGTTCTGAGATGTCGATCATCACTCCGACCAAACCCTGAATTTTGCCTTCATTGTCTATGATGGTCGATTTACGGACCAAGAAGGTTTTCGATCTGTCCCCGGTCTTTATTTCGAGTTCATAAGACTGGATCCCGCCCATTTGAAGTAGTTCCTCATCCTTCTGTCTTATGAACCGGGCGCTGTCAGGCAGAACCTCCTCGACAGTCTTGCCAATTATGCTTTCTTTCGGAAGGCCAACCACAATCTCGAACTCGCGGTTGCAGTCTTCAAAGAGCATGTCTTTGTTCTTTAAAAAGACCGCGCCTGGGACAGCATCCATAAGCTTCCTCAAGAGCCTTGCCTTTTGATCCAGCGCTGCCTTCGGCTCTTTTGAAAGTTCGATCAGTAACTCCAGACGCATTGATGCTGCTCGAGAGATCTGTTCCAATGCAACCTTTGACTCGCGGGGAAGCCCCTCCCCACCAACTACCAACAAACCCAAGACGTCTGAGCCTTTTTTCATAGGCGCGACTGCAACATCGCAGCCTTCAATCCAAGTTGCTTTATCTGATCCTGATCTGACGGATCCGTCAAGCTCTCTGATTGCTTCAATTAGTGCCATCATCTGGGCGGTGCCCTCGAGAATGGCTTTGGATATTCCCGCACCAAGTTCGCTGAGGAGGACCTCATTTGCAAATTCGACATATTCTAGGATAGGGTGCTCAGATTTCGATTCAAGCCTTAGAGCCTCGCGGGATTTGGAATAGGTCAAGGCAAAGAATTCGCTAGATTTCGAGAATTCGTCTACTACTTTCTGGAAGATTTCTGCCAAGGTACCAGCATTATGAATTTTTTCAGTAATGGATGCTGCAAGGGAAAACAGCCTGATGGCTTTGGACGAATCTCCAGGTGGCGGTGAAGGGGGCATGGTTTCAGTTATTTCTCTTTTTTGCTTAAAAAATTTTTTTGCTCAAGATTGTATTTGACAGAAACAAACGCCACCAATGAAAAGCTTTACACAGGTTTATCCAGAGAAGTGGGATTGCGTCAATTCGTTACCGTTTGCAGCCTGCCGGTAAAGGAGGAAGCAGTTTATTTTGGCTTGTAGTAAAACATGTTTAATTTGGTGGACCGGACGGGATTTGAACCCTCATCAAAATTTGATTTGCTGAAATCAAAAAGCGATGGAGAGTCCAGGAGGGCGATTATCAGATCTTGAGGGGTAGTACCGTACAGCTTTGCCCTTTCGTGCAGGAGGTAGTAGAGGCCCTCCGGCAATGTGAGAGACTTGAAGCCTCTTCGGGGCATGAGACAATCTATCTTTCCGCTATCGGAAATGCGTTTCAGGTGTTGTTCTATGCCGTTCCTGAGGCGTTCCCCAGGAGGAAACTATCTCGCTCACCGTCTTCAGTTCGGCATTGTAGGCGTCCGTGAGGTACTTCAGCCCCGAGAGGTGGTCCTCCTCGGTGAACGCCTCGACGGCGTCCTTCGCCACCACGACCCTGTACCCCCTGAAGAATGCGTCCGCGGCGGTGTGCCTCACGCACATGTGGGTGTGCAGCCCGCAAAGGACCACGGTCTTGACGCCCCTGCCCCCGTAGAGGCTCCTCAGGAGCGGGTCCAGCCCCGTCTCGAAGAAACCGCTGTAGGCACTCTTCTCTACCACGAAGTCACCCCTGGACGGCTCCAGCACGGGGATCACCTCCGCCCCCTTAGTCCCCTTTATGGCGTGCTGCCCCCACCTGTTCACGACCTCCGGGTCGTGCGGGTAGTGGGCGTCGTTGCTGTAGATCACCGGTACCCCGCGCTCGCGGGCGGATGCGGCGAGCCTCCCGATAGCCGGCACGATCCTCTCGGCGCGATCGCACCTGAGGCTCCCGTGGACGAAGTCGTTCAGCATGTCGATTACTATCACTGCCGGGTTTTCCATGGTCGATCCCCCGCGCACCCGTTACAGTATTCGGGCCGCATTATATATCGTTTGCAGCTTTCAGGTCCGTTTTTCCCTGATCTCGAAGACGCACCTCTTGTCGCCCTTCGCGATGCACTCGGTCTCTTCGACATCGAAGGGCTTCCCGAAGACCTCCGCGAAGACCCCGGCGATTATCCCCCTCACCAGGGCCCCGCATGGCTGCCCAGTCACCTTCGCGCCCTCGCACTCGAAGGACCCGTGGACTGCGATCTTCCCGCCCGAGTCGCCGAGGTGGATCACCTCGATCCTGCCGAACCCCGCCCACTGGAATGCGGCTGTGCTGACGCGCCGGTAGATCTCTGCTGGGTCCTTCAGCCCGACCGCCTCGGCGGCTGACCTGTGCAGCCTCCCGAAGCCCCTCCCGGTCGCGAGCCCCTCGTAGTACAGGAAGGCATCGCCGCCCGATCCGAACTGCTCCTTTATGCCCCCGATGAGCCCCCTGTACCCGGCTGCTCTGAAGATTATCGCCCTGTCGCCCCCCGCGGTCAGCGGGTGGGATAGGTTGTCGATTATCAGGCCGTCGGCGACCGGATCGATGACCTTTGTGTGCTTGACCATGCCGGTGGACTCGAGATCCCGGACAAGCTCATCGATGGGGGCGTCGCACCCCGTCACGTCCAAGAAGAATATGGCCGGGTGCTCAACGATCGTCGCCGAGGGCGATGAGGCGAAGTAAAGCGGCAGCGCCCTGTGCTTGGCAACCGTCCTAGTGACGGCGGGGAGGGCCTCGAGGTCGGCCTTGATGATGAACCTCAGCCCCGCGAGCTTCCTGCCCGGCAGCACGAGCATCCTAGACAAGTCGAACTCGTAGCTCATGCAATTTGTTGTTTCCGTTTTACCATTATAACACTTTCGCCAACACTTTCTCCCCCCAGAGTCCGGGCTTCCGCTTTCCGGGAAATCTTAAGCCATCCTGGAGCGGATCACCGTGGTGCTGGTGGG
>JAULTB010000001.1:0-49068 GCA_038801655.1 Candidatus Methanosuratincola thermotaenarum
AGCCCCTTGGAGTGCAGCTGTGTACGCCGCAAAATTGAAAGATATTATGGTGAAGAGGATGGAGACCAAAACAAGCACAAGAAAGATCCTCTTCCTGGAGCAGCTTTTGATCAGGTAAGCTCTGGCGAACTCGAATGCCATTATGCTTGTCCCGAAGAAGGCTGTGTTAACGAGAATAAAAATTGGGGCAAGCGAAAAGGGGGTCTTCCCGAACCCCATGAAGAATCCTGTCGAAATTAAGGCAGCAAGTTGGAGCGCTGCCAAATACAGGGCGTTGATAATCACCCTCTTATTTAGCCTGAATGATGCCAGGTCTCCCGCATTCGCCCGCTTGTCCATCAGTATGAGAGCCGCCGTCACGGCTGCCCACACAATAACACTGGCCAAATAATACTGCATCTCGGGCAGGAATCGGCCTAAAGCGCTCACTGCTGCGTAACTGCCCAGCACCATTACCAAAGCAACTAACCACATTGCCGCCCACCCTTCTGTCGCATTCCATATGCCCTATAAAAAAAAGAAAAAAAGTTGTGTCCAACTCATTCAGCTAGGTTGAGTGTATTGGGTAGGCCACTGGGACTCGTTCCACTGGACCGCGTATAGCCTTATCTTGTACTGCAGCGTGGCGCCCTCTGGTGCGGTCTGGAGCACGTGCACCCACCAGCTGTACTCATTCGAGCGATCGCCTGGGTGTATCTGCTCCCCAAGTTCGTCTAGCCAAAGTATCTCGATGTCCGGAAGCCCGTCGCCAGTAAGGTCGACTGCAAAGTCCTCGAGTTTTGTGTTCGGATAGGTGTAGTTGACTATCAGGTTCCCTTCCCCGTCGTAGAACTCGATGTATTCGATGTGTATCGGCACAGTCCCGGTGTTTCGGAAGTAAACCGAGAACATTGCCAGGTAGCATGGGTAAGTGTTGTTCATTGTGAAGGTGGCCGACATCCCGTCATCCGCTATCACGCAGTACGTATGGCCCACATCTTTTCCTTCAGGCACGACGAAACTGTCCCCTTCGAACCCTGGCATGATAGACCTGTCGGACTGATTCCCGCCGTCGGAAGTGAACTGATCTACTATCTTCCACTCCAGGTAACCGGTATTCACAGTTCCATCCACGTACAGTGTTTGGAACCAAAGCCCGTAGGTCAACGAGAATGCAAAGAGCGCAACGACCAGCGCAGCAGGAATCAGCACCAGCTTCTTGTCAGTCATTTAAGCCCACCTCATTCGCCTTGACCATCAAGCCATTCTTCGTTGCTGCCATATCCTGCTGGCGGCTCGGTCGGCCACTCGTTCCACTGCTCGACGACTACCTTGAAGGTGAAGGTGTATGTTGCGTTCTCCTCAGCGTCGTTGGTCAGGTGAATGGCAAAGACTCCCCATGCAGACTCTCCTGGGTGCACCTGGGTCCCATTCTCTATGAACATCTTTTCACTGATTTCTGGGTGCTGTTCAGGCAATTCGATTAAACCCAAGAATTCGTCGTCCCACGGGACAAATTCCACGGTGCCTGGGAAGTCATCAGTCACGAGCGATGCATCATAGATCTTCCACGGGATTGTGCCGGTGTTCGTCAAGTCGATAAGCGCATAGTACCAGATGCAAGGATATGCGTTTTCGACTGTTACATAGAGTGTGTACGGATCATTCCCTTCTGTGATTGTGATGTTGCTATAGTCCTTCCCGGGCGGTTCGGTGTCCCATGCCGGGTGTATGCTCCACTGCGCGTCGAGGGTGCCAGTATAGACGGTACCGTATACTTCTAGCGCCTGGAACCAAAGCCCGTAAGTCACTCCGAGCATAAGTACGGTCGCTAGAGATACTCCTAGTATTACTCCCATTTTACTTTTCATTTTTTATCATCTCCTATGTCGGGGCATTTATAGTCGGGTGACTCAGGCACCCCCGATTTTATGCCTGGTCGAATCTAATATTATATACCGTCATTAATAAAAAATAACGTATTATTTTTTCTTACAAATAATCAGTATTAAAAATACTTACTTCAGGTACTTTAACAGCGGTTTGAATTGGTTGCAGCCGTTTTGGGGAAAATTTACACCGGAGAAAACAATATTGGTTTTGCCGAGGCTTTGCTGCAAAAGGTAGCCGCAGCTTCGTTGGCACAGCTTATGTGCCTGGGATTTGACTGACCTGATTCCCTGCTGAGGCCGCCGCACTCCAACTGTCTGATTATGAGTTTAATTGGCGCCCCCCAAACGCTTGTGCACCCATTCCGGGGATTGCGTGGTGCGGGGAGTGGGATTCGAACCCACGAAGGCCTTCGCCACAAGGTCCTGAGCCTTGCGCCTTTGACCTGACTTGGCGATCCCCGCCTGCCCTACTAATTTTATAAGAGTCACATATATTCTTAACAGGTATGAATTTGGAACTCCTGAAAGGCATCTGCAGGTCTGCACTCTCCGCGATATCTGGATTCTCAGCGCAGTCGCCCCCGTCCTCGCTCTGCGAGGTCGTGAAGAGGGGGGCAAGCGGCGACCTGACCAAGAGGATAGACAAGGTGGCGGAGGACGCCGCGGTCTCCTATCTCGAGTCCGCCGGCTTCAGGGGGAGCCTGCTCAGCGAGGAGCTGGGCGTAAAGCGCTTCGGCGGCGAGGATTACCCGCTCGTGGTCCTTGATCCGGTCGATGGGACAACTAACGCGACGCGCGGGATCGCCCTCTACTCGATCTCGGCAGCCATAGCCATGGGGCCGCGACTCTCGGACGTCGAGTCCGCGGTCGTGATGGAGATCCCCTCGGGGAGAGCCTTCTGGGCGGAGAGGGGTTCTGGTGCCTTCCTTGACGGGGTGCGGATAAGGGTCAACGAAGGGGTGGAAGTGCCAAAGTCGCTGGCTGGACTTGACTTCAATGTGCGGGGCAACAGGGAGAAGGTCTATGAGGTGCTGCCCGTACTCCTCTCTGTGAAGCACATGAGGAACCTCGGGTCTGCGGCCCTCGGACTATGCTACACCGCATCCGGCGCCCTTGACTTCTACTTGGACAACCGCCGCCTCCTTCGGGTCACGGACATCGCCGCCTCTGTCCTCATACTCAGGGAGGCGGGAGCAAAGGTTTTGGACCTGGAGGGGAAAGACCTGTACTGCACTCTCGACCTTGCTGAGCGGGTGGAGCTGATTGCTGGGTGCGAAAAGGTCTGCAGGGAGGTCGTTTCCCTGATCAGAAGGAATTCGCGCCCAAAAGCCTGGAAAATGTTCAGTCCTTGACCTGCTCGAGGATGCTTATCGCCTGCCAGATTGCCGTCCTGGCGAATAGCGGCATGTTCGGGTCCTGGCCGCACTCCTCGAGTATGCTGATCGCGTTCGCAGCCTTGACAGCGTCAGAGTATGTCTTCCCCTGCAGTGCCTTCATCGCTTCAGAGGCCGCCCTCCTTATGTTCCGGGGGACCCCGTTGTCGTCTGCTATCCTCTGGAGTACATTGATTGCTTGGGCCATCTTGTCACTGCTCATTTCGAACCACCTTTTCAGCAAATAGGCATATAATCCTCCTTATTACCTTTATTCTGTGTGGTTTTCATGAGCGCCAGGGACTCGCAGGTCAAGCGCATGGCTGACCTACTCCGCGAAGGGGCGACGATGCTCTCCCAGGCATGCCCTGAGTGCAAGACCCCCCTTTTCCGCCTCTCCAGCGGCGAGGTGGTCTGCCCAGGGTGCAACAAGCGTGTGGTCTTCGCCAAACCCTCCGAGACAGAGAGGGTGGCATCACAATCGATAGTTGCTTCGAGCCTCGAGGAGGTGCTGATTGAAAAGATCTCCGAGTTACAGTCCAGCCTCCGTATGTCAAAAGACGTCTCTGAGATCGAGCGGTATGTAAAGGTCCTCTCCTCGCTCTTTGACCTTCTCGAGAAGGTACGGATAACAAAGCGCTAGGATTGCACTGGGTCGGGCGTGGACGGGCTACTCCGGATCCCCGTCCTGCTTCCCCACATCAGGGGGTCTTGCCTTGTAGCCCCCATAGGGCGTGGATGCGACCTCCCTGATCCTCCTCGCCTTCTTAGGTCCGATCTTCTCTACCCTCTTGAGTTCCTCCTCGCTGGCTGAGAAGACTGCCTGAACTGTCCCGAACTCAGCCAGGAGCCTCCTTGCAGTCGAGACCTCGACCATGGGGAGGCTGGCCACGACATACTCCTTCTCCTCATCCGGTGTCCTGGGGCGCCTCCTGTCCTTCAGGCTGATCGAGAAGCCTGCCTGCCTCTGCTCCCTCCTGGCAACCGCGAGTATGAATCCTGCCGCGTCCTCAGGACCTTCCGCGGTGATCACAGGGATCCCAAAGTCAAGGACCATGCTCGCGACTGCGCCCCTGATCGCCTCCCTGGAGACCCCGATCTCCGCACTACCGCCCATCTCCAGGAGGATTATCGGTCTGGGGTAGCACTCCCTGAGCGCCTGAGCCTGCGAGAAGAGCCTCCTGTCCACAATGGACGCCGCAAGGTCCGCGTACGACTTCCTCTCTATCGCGACCTCTTCCGAGACGACATAGTCCCCGACCTTGAGCGTCCTGTACTCGATCTTCACGCCTAGCGCAGCCAGAGCCCTGGCGGTCTGGGACGGCGCCTCCCTCCGATCCACAATCACCTCTAACGCGCCGTTGCCAGTCCCCTTCCCCTTCAAGAACTTCAGGAGCGTCTCTCCGTGCCTCTCAGCACCAGAGGGCAAAATGCCTCACCGGGAAGATCTCGATGGGATAGGCATATAATCGGATCGCCCCAGATCTGATCCCATGCCCGATCTCAAGAGGGGTGCATTCATCGCACTGGAGGGCGTGGACGGCGCAGGATCGTCGACTCAGACCCGACTCCTAGTCGACCTGCTGGTGGAAAAGGGCTTCAGGGCTGTCGCGACAAAGGAGCCCAACCCAGGCGGTTTCATCGAGCCTGCCATCAGGCTCTCGCTTGCCCAGCCTTCCGGATCGCCTGTTGTTGACGCCCTGCTGTTCGCGGCTGACCGCGCCGACCACGTTGAGCGCCTGATAAGGCCCGCGCTAGCGGACCGCAAGATAGTGGTTTCGGACCGTTACCTCGAGTCCTCCATAGCCTACCAGTGCGCACAGGGGCTCGATGAGAGGTGGATCCTCGCGATCAACAAGCACGCGCTAAAGCCGGACCTCACCATAATAATGGACATTGATCCCGAGGTGTCCCTCAAGAGGAAGGGATCTCCCAGGGAGCGGTACGAGAATTCTGATTTTCTCAAGAGGGTGCGGGAGAAGTTCCTGGAGAGGGCTGAGAGGAAGGGATACGAGGTCGTGGACGCATCCAAGCCGGTCGAAGAGGTCCATTCGGAAATCGTCAGGAAGGTCCTCCCGCTGCTCGTCTCGGTTGTATCTTAACTAAGTCGCCAATGTTAAGTTCGGTTTCTATCCGTTCTGAACCGAGCGGTCAGTAGGAGATCCTTGCGGACTCCGGCAGGCGCCCGAGTATCTTCTCGGATGCCTCCTTCACCCTGTCCCTGTCCCCCTCATACGTGTAGACCCTGACTATGTTCATGAATCCCTTCAGCACCTCTATTATCTTCGAGATCTTCGTCGCCTTCAGCACGCACTTGCCCGCGGCGTCGACCACCGGTATCTCCATGGGGTCCAGGGAGAGCTTGTGGAAGTATGGTATTGACGGGAGCGAAGGGGTGTCTATGAAGACGCTCGAGGGCGGTATCCCTGCCAAGTCAGCTATCTCGGACTCGACTTCTTTCCTTATCCCGTCTAGGCTGAAGAGCCCCGAGATGGCCTTGTCCTCAGCCTGGAGCTCCCTCTCGTAAGCGCACTTGAGGAGCCGCCTGGACTCTAGGTCCCTTATTATCTGCGTGGACTTTTCGCACCTCTTCAGATCCGCCCAGACGCTGTAGTCATCCAGCTCGAGGTACTCTTCCGGGATCTTGAAGCTGCAGAGCCCGAGCTCCTCCTCCGCCGCCTCAAGTGCCCTAACCAGTAGGATCTGGGCAGATCTCGCGGTCTTGTGGTAGTATATCGCCCTGAACGACTCTATCCTCGCTATCAGGAAAGCCTCGAGGGCAGCGAGCGCAGAGCTGTCCACTACGAGTGTGTCGTCGACAACGTCCATCTTGTAGATCAGCCTGTATATGTCGATCTTTCCGTACTCTGCGCCCGTGTGGTGCGTGTCCCTGGAGAGGAAGTCCATCTTGTCGACGTCTACGGCGCTCGAGATTATCTGGTTCATGAAAGGTCTTGCTTTCTGATCCCTGCCTACTGCTAGGTCTGCTACCTCGTCCGGGCTGAAGCCGTGCTTGGAGATTATGTCGCTCAGCTCGGTCCCCCTCACGATCCAGGGGGTGAGGTCCTCGTGGGTCTTGTTCAGCCTCTTCATCAGGACCTGCTCGAAGGTATGCGAGAATGGTCCGTGCCCTAGGTCGTGGCAGAGACCTGCCAGCCTGATCCTTTGGATCTCGTCTTTGTCCATCCCGATCGGGAGCGCCTTTCCGAGCAGTCCTGCGAGGTGCATCACCCCGACCGAGTGTTCGAACCTTGTGTGGTTAGCCCCGGGGTAGACATAGTCCGCGAAGACGAGCTGCTTGATCCTCCTGAGCCTCTGGAGCGGCAGGGTGTCGATCACCTCCTTTTCGGTCTCGGTGATGTGGACGTAGCCGTGGACCGGATCCTTTATCATCCCCCAGGGTCTCTCCATCATTCATCCCGAAAAAAATATCGATCTGTGATGTCTTAACCTTTGCCATCCTACCGACCGAATTTCGGCGTGTAATGCCTGAATTAAGTACATCATGTACGTGCACTTCCAAAAACCCGTAATCCGTTGATTGATTCACGCATGTATGATCTGCCTGATACCGCTGGGCAGGCCCATCTAACATGATGCGGGAAGCCCGTGGTCCTCAGGGTGGGCCGCTCATTGGGCGGGGGTTCGCCTCTTCACCCTCACAAATCCAGTAGTTCCATCCACCTCGACCCAGTCCCCGCTCCTGATCTCGGATATTGGATCTGCGTTGAGCCTGTCGACAAGTGGGATCTCGGCGAGTATGCACCCGGAGGCGATTATCGCCTCCGTCTCCACATTTATTATAGCCGCAGGTGCATGTCCGTTCTTCCTCAGCTGGTAGATGACATAAGAGCCGACTGTGCTGCCCTTTCCCTTCGGGAACACGAGCACCTTGTTAGTTACGTCCTTGCCGAGGAGCTCATGGTCCCTCTCCCTGATTTTCCCCGTGTCTGGATCCACGCCGCCGAAGAAAGATACCCCCTGCCTGGTGACGAGGGCCTCTCCTTCCCCCCTGAACTTTGCAACCCCCCTGCCCCTGAAGACCGCCTCATCCACCATTATCCATCACCCTTGCCACTGCCTCGCGCAGCTCGGCTACCGTCGCCTTCATTCCTGAGGTTGACGGGACGTAGTGTGCAGCCTTGCACGAGTCCGTGACCATGTGCCTGAAACCTGCCCTTCCGAGAGGGCAGACCACCATGCATGTGTCGGTGAAGACCCTTCCCCCGGCCTCCTCAATCGTGCGGACATGCCCTGCCCTCTCGCCCTCTTCCTTGACCTTCTTCGAGGTCCAGACCCATAGCGCCTTGCCATGGGCGACTCTCTTCCCCTTCACCAGCCTTGCCACCTCCTCCAGCTCTTCATGGCTGCAGTGGGGGCAACCGATGCAGCAGAGATCTGGTTCGCCGTCGCAAGTGAGCGCTTCGCGGCAATCCTCAAGGTCACGTGCCACTACCGCCACCCGCTCCAGCCCTCTGCACTGCCATCTCCCGGCCTCGGGCGTGACCCCAGGGATGTGGAACATTGCGATCCCTCCGGACGCCGCGAGAGCTGCGGACATGATCTTGAGATCATCTCGGTCAGCACAGCGTATACCTTCGAAGAGCGGCACCCCGGTACCGATCCTCCTTCCGACAGCATACCCAAGGAGGCTGAAATCGTGCCTCGTCCTCAACTCCGCCTGGACATCGATAATCACCGTCGGCGCCCGGTTCTCGTCCAGGTGGAGCCCGTACATGGGAGCCCTCCCTACGATGGCCGCTGCGAGCGCGGATGGGCCACCCTCCCTGTTCGTCCTCGCCCCTATCACAGAGTTCGCGTAGCAGACGGCGGACGACTCGGACCAGGCTATATGATCTCCCTCCTTCGGTAGGTTCCCTACCAGGTACGGGGTGCATGTGCAGGTCGTGATCGCACCCATCCTCCTGAAAGCCTCGATGATCCTCAGCTGCTTCGCCCGGTAGGATTCGTCAACCCCCATCTCCTTCCACCTTTCCAGGTCCATCCCGCATGGGTTGAGCGTGGTCGGGACCCTCACCCTGGCGCCGTTCTCGGACCAGTCCTCCAAGAGCTGGAGCCCAGCCTCCCCTATGTTCCCATATGAGACCCCGGAGACCTGAGCACTCGTGACCTTCACCATCCTCTCCGCGCCCATGACCTCCCCGATAGCCACAAGTAGCTCCATCGCCTTCTTCGCCGCAGCCCCTTCCCTGCCGTTTAGAATCCCTTCTTCTTCGCTATCTAGATGCAATGCACGGCCCCCAATCGCTTGTAAATTCTTTCATAAACTGTGCCTGCACCCTCAGCCTCCTCTATTTCTTTTCAGCCCCCCCATCCCTAGTAAACTCGGGTATTGCGGCCCGCAAGAATTTCTCCTTTGGCTTGCTCCAGGGGATGGTCGCATCGATTGCGAGCTTTGCCGTAAGTATATTGGTCTGGTCTGATGAAGGATCAAGCGTCGAGCCCCTCGCCCCATCAATTAGCGTGAGATCACTGTCCCCTTGGAACCTGGTGGCGATCGCCCATTCCACTTCCTCGGGGCTGTCGATGTCCACGTCCTCGTCGACCACTACGACGTGCTTGAGGCTGGGGTTAGATCCGAGTGCTGCCAGCGCCGCGTTCTTGCCGTCGCCGTCTGCTTGCTTCTTTATTGATACCACGGCGTGGAACCAGCAGCAGCCGCCTGGGGTGAGCCTCACGCCCTTGACCTTCGGGACTGCCTTCTGGATCGCCTCGTACATCCTGACTTCCTTGGGGATCCCCATGAGCAGCTTGTGCTCGCTCCCGCCTGGGAGCAGCGCCTGGTAGATCGCATCCCGCCTCCTCATCACCCTATTGATCCTGACTACCGGCTGCTTTCTCACTATGTCGTAAGTGCCTGTTAGATCAACGAAGGGTCCCTCGTCAGCAGTCTCTCCAGCGCTTATCTCGCCCTGGAGCACGAACTCAGCGTCCCATGGGACGCTGATGTCCACGTCCGGGCACTTCACGACCTTCATCCTTCCCCCGAGCAGGGAGTTGGCGACCCAGAGCTCGTTGACCTTGTAGTCCGGTCCAGAGTTGACCCCCACCATCACTGCAGGGTGAGTCCCGATTACAATTGCGACCTGGAGATCCTTGCCAAGCATCGCGGCGTCCTCTCTCATTGCGTAGAGGTGCCTCGGCACTATCCTTATCGCCAACCTGTCCTTGCCGAGGACCAGCATCCTGTGCACAGAGGCGTTCTGGAAGCTGCCATCCGCGCTCCTCGCCACCACTATACCTGAGGTTATGTACTTCCCGGGATCCTTCTCGTAGTGCCTGAAGATCGGAAGCCCCTCCAAGTCCGGCGTCTCGGAAACCTCCATGACAGGTCCGCTCTCTACCAGCTCAGGCGGCTTAGGGTTCTGGACCGCCCAGGAAACCCTCCTGTAGTAAGTTTCCTTGTCTGCGCCTATTGCCCTGTATATCCTTTCGCGCGATCCGCAGACCCCAGCCACCGCTTGGTAACTGTGCCCTTTCAGCCTCCTGAATACCAGGATCGGCCCACCGTCGTGCCTCTTCATTATGGCGGCAGCCTCGTAATCTGTCGACACCTCCTCCTCGATCTCGAGCACTGCCCCAGCGGCGGCTCGTTCTGCCTCTATGAACTCCCTAAGACTCAAAAAATTGACCTCCGAGGCTGATATTAATCGGCATTAAGGGGCTAAATCCTTTTTGCAATTTTCGTGTAAGCCTTCCTTTTTTGTTCTCAGTTTTGTTCCCCGCACAAGTTGCTTCTTAGCCTAGTAGGCAGTACAGGTTCAAATCCAACGCGCCGTTGTATGGATTATCTCGAGCACCATCCGACAGCGTTAAATCGCCCAAAACGGTCTTTTATCGCTTGGAGCAACCCCAGTTGATTTCCAAGTGGCGATACTTCCCTTATCCATCATTCAAGCCTAACCAGGAGGAGCTGCTTAGGGTAGTCTCCGAGGCGGTTGAGAAGCGATCGCATGCCGTAGTGGACGGCGCAAGCGGTCTCGGAAAGACCGCTGGCTCTCTCGCGGGAGCCCTCCAGGCGTGCAAGCCTGCGGGTCTCCGGATACTCTATGCCGCAAGGACCTACAAGGAACTCGACAGGGTGATCGAAGAGCTCGCCGAGATAAGCAATAGGGAGAAGGTGACGGGGATCTCGATCCGTGGGAGGGCGGAGATGTGCGTCAACGACGCCGTGCTCCGGCTGTCTAGGGACCCCCGGACGGTCTCCGAGCTCTGCTCTGACCTCATAAAGAGCAGGAAGTGCCCCTACCACGAGAACATTGAGGAGGAGGGCAAGACGGTGAAGTACCTGATTGAAGATCTCCTCGAGTCCCCCACGGCTGCCTTCGACCTCATCTCCCAGTCCAAGGAAAATGAGCTCTGCCCATACGAGATGACCAAGCTCATCCTCCCACATATGGACGTTGTGGCGCTTAGCTATGCCTACCTTTTCAACAGGGAGATCAGGGACACATTTGTGAAGCGCCTTGGACAGTCCATATCCCAATACGTGGTGATACTCGACGAGGCGCACAACCTCCCCGAGACTGTCAACGAGTACGAGAGCGACAGGATCTCGGTCAGCTCAATACTGCTCTGCTCGAGAGAGGCTGACAACTACGGCAAGGCGGATGTCGTGAGGTTTGCAGAGTCCGTGCTGTCGATAGTCGAAGGTAAGGGTTTCGGCGAGCATGTGGTGGATCTCAAGTCGGTTGCTGAACAGGCCTTGAAGTCCGCGAGAGTTAGCGAATCGTTGCCTATCTTCCTCGAGGAGGTCCACGAGTTCGGGGAGCGGATCAAGATGGACCTCCTCTCGAAGGGTAGGATACCGAGATCCTACATCCACCGCCTCGGCGAGTTCTTCCTCAGGGCGTACGAAACCTCGGGGAGGAAGGAATTCGTCCACATAATTCACAGTGAAGAGGGGGAGGGGTCCAAGACCGTCGAGATTGTCTCACTCGACCCGAGGACCTCAACCTCTGATCTCATAAACGCCGCAGCCGCAACCGTGAGCATGTCCGGGACTCTTGAAGATATGGAAGCATACGCCTCTGTGATGGGGTTGCCTGGATCCACGGTCAAGACTGCCCTCCCCTCGCCCTTCAGCAGGGAACAGACTCTTGTACTGGTCTGCCGGGGCGTCTCAACCCTCTACGAACAGCGCGGCAAGGAGTCCTACTCCACAATGGTGTCGAAGATCTCGGAGGTCGTCTCAAACACCCCGGGGAACACGGGCATTTTCTGCTCATCCTACGGAGTGATGGAGGGCCTTATCGAGGCTGGGATTGAGTCGGCGGTCCGGAAGCCACTCTACGTAGAGCAGCAGAAGGTAAGGTCGCTCGACCAGGACCGGCTAATCGAGGAGTACAAGTCGATGTCCCGTTCAGGTGGCGCAGTCCTCCTCGGCGTGACCGGAGGGAGATTCAGTGAGGGGGAGGATTATCCCGGGGACGAGATGAACTCAGTCATAATAGTGGGGGTGCCTTACCCGAAACCCACCGCGAAGGTCAACGCCCAGATAAGCTACTACGAGTCTATCTTCCCGGGGAGGGGCAGGGAATACGCTTACACCATTCCTGCGATGAGGAAAGCCTCGCAGGCAGCAGGCAGACCCTTCAGGAACCTGGGGGACAGGGGAGTGGTCGTCTTCATGGATTACCGTTTCGCTTCGCCCTACCTGCGCCGCCTCCTCCCCGCCTGGATCAGGGAGCGCATCATTCCTGTAGAGGACCGCAAGGGCATCCTCTCGCGCCTGATCAGCGGCTTCTACATGGGGAAAGGCTGATCCCTCCGGGGCTTAGCCCGCCAGCGCTGGTGAGATGTTTGTCGATAATGTATTGGCTGCAGTATGAAGCGACCCCTTTTGTAAGGTCTGATGCGGGCTCTGGAGAAAGCGTCAAAAGCGAAATGCGAAATAGTTGGCATGAAGGGGGGGCAAAGAGCTGATCCGGGGAGGCATTCTGTCAACTGGCTGCGCTGAGCTAGACTCACTTCTGGAGGGAGGGCTGAAGCCGGGCGAGATCGTACTTGCCTTCGGTGAACGGGGGTCCGGAAAGACATCGTTAGTATTCCAGGCTGCCGCCTCCGTCGCCTCTTCCGGGTCTGGAAGCGTCATAATTTACTCCGAAGGGCGCCTCCCGCTGGGCCGCCTTTCAGAGATCTCGGGCGAAGGCTGGCAGCAGATGAGCGAGAAGATATGGATCGTCGAGGTGAAGAGTTTCGAGCAGCAGGACTCTGTGGTCGAGATGCTGGAAACCAGCCTGCCGCCTGGCACGTCGCTGCTCGTGCTGGACTCGGCGACTGGGATGTATGGGGCTGAGCTTGGGGAATACGACGAAAATATACTTGCCAACAAGATCCTCAACAGGCAGCTAGCGATAGTGAAGGACCTGGCAAGGAGGAGAAGCTTGGCAGTTCTGATCACCAGCGAGGTGAGGGACGTTCCTGACGGGAGTGGGGCGGTGCCTGTCGCCTCAGCGATACTCACTTACTGGTCCGACAGGGTACTAAGGCTTGAGCGGATCCACGGGGAAGTCAGGAAGGCGTCTCTTCTCAAGCCGCCCCCGAGGCGTGAGGCATTAATAAGGCTTACATCAAGAGGTTTCTCCGGAATGGGTACCGTAAATGACTGACCTCCTCGCCCTTGCATTCTCCTCGTTCGTGATCATAATGCCCGCATTCATTGCAAACTCGGTCCCGGTCTTGGCGAGGGGGCGGCACCCGATGGATTTCGGGAAGATGATGAGAGACGGGCGTAGGGTGCTGGGGGATGGAAAGACCTTCGAGGGCTTCCTGGCCGGGCTATTTATGGGCACCTTGGCAGGGGCATTGTTCGGCTACCCGCTCCACTCCTTTCTCCTCGCTTTCGGTGCCCTTTCTGGGGACATCCTCGGAGCATTCATAAAGCGCAGGATCGGGATCGAGAGGGGGCACCCCGCCCCGATCCTCGACCAGCTGGACTTTGTAGCAGGGGCTTTGCTCTTCCTTTACCCTGTTTACCAGGTCGCGCTCGACCAAATGTTATTCATCATATTAGTTACTCCGCCGATCCACCTGCTGACCAATTACATCGCCTACCGTTTGGGTCTTAAAAAATACCCGTGGTGAAAAAGAATTAATCAGTAGAGCTTTGCCCTAAGCAGGTACTCCATCAGTAACACTGCAATGAGGATAAGCGCCGTGCCAGCCACGAACTTGAGCTTTGAGCCCTCGAGATCAAATGACCTGTGCATCGACCTTTCCAGTAACACAAAGCCCAGCGTTCCCGCCAAGGTTAGGAAGAATATCACGAAGAACTCTGTAGAGGTCTGGCTGCTGCTCGACCTGACCAGGAAACTTGACCCTGTGCCCGTCGATATCATGGCGCTTGGCTCCATCACGATCAGGTAGATCCCGCCGCTCGTGAGGAACATGGTGAAAATGGCAGCGAGATAAGCCAGGTTTTTCCTGGAGAACAACTCCCTGTACAAGCATGCCACCGTCAGATGAGTGTCGCGGTTGCATCTATTATTCTTATTGGTCAGCCCTAATATGTAACTTATGTAAACTATAAAAAAATTATCATTTATGCGTTGTACATGCATAAATTACATATATAGCCGCGTAATGAAGGGTAGGCGGTGTCTCATATTCACCCCTCCAAGGACATAGTCTGCTCAAAGAGCCGGCTAATCGCGGGGAAGCGTATAGCATTAGGCATCTGCGGCAGCGTAGCGTGCATAAAGTCGCCCGAGATTGCCCGCGAGCTCATGCGCCACGGAGGGGAAGTTTGGGTCGTAATGACCGATGCTGCCCGACAATTGATCTCCCCAGACCTAATGGAGTGGGCGACTGGAAACCCTGTCGTAACCAGGCTAACAGGCGGGATCGAGCATGTGGCGCTCGGTCACGGGGGCGAGGGGAGCGCCGATCTCGTACTAATCGCCCCAGCCACCGCCAACACAATCGGCAAGATTGCGGCAGGTATAGATGACACGCCGGTAACCTCTCTTGCGACGACCGCGATAGGAGCGGGCATCCCGATGATAGTCGCGCCCGCGATGCACGCGAGCATGTACCGCCACCCTGCAGTCCTCGAGAACATCAAGAGGCTGCAGTCAATGGGCATACGTGTGCTGCTCCCTGAGGTAACTGAGGGGAAGGCAAAGCTCATCGATTGGAATGCGATCGTCGAGGAGGTTATCACAGCCCTCCGCCCGAAGGACATGGCTGGGCTAAGGGTGCTCGTGACATCTGGCCCGACGCGCACGTATATGGACCGCATACGCTTCCTGACGAACTCGAGCTCGGGAAAGATGGGGTTTGCGTTTGCTGCCGAGGCTGCGGCGAGGAGCGCGGAAGTCACACTCATAACTGGTCCGGTTGATGCCCCGAAGTTGAATGCTAGGGTGATATCGGTCGAGACCACCCGCGAGATGAGGGATGCCGTAATCAAGGAGCTCTCGGATTCTGCCTACGACCTGCTTGTGATGGCTGCTGCCCCCTTGGACTTTGAGTTTCACCGAGTATTCGACGGGAAGATCTCAAGCGAAGCCCCAATCGACCTGAGGCTCGTCCCTGTTCCCAAGATCCTTGCAGAGGCAAAGCGGGCATCCCCACGCACTTTTGTCATTGGTTTCAAGGCCGAATATGGGCTTACGAAAGATGAGCTGGTGTCAAGGGCACTCGCAAGACTTGTCGATTCAGGATGCGACATGATTGTTGCCAATGACCTTTCACTTCCAGGCAGGGGTTTCATGTCTGAGACCAACGAGACATACATTGTCTTCCCCGAAGGCTCGATTTCACATGTGCCGCTGAAGTCGAAGAGGGAAGTCGCCGGCGAGGTGCTCGATCTATACCTAAGGAGGGCTGGGATTTGCTGAGCCAAGGGGAGGCCATCACCGGAGAGGGATACGCCCCTGCCCACATTACGGGCTTCTTCACGATATGCAGGGCAGAAGAGCCAATCCGATCAGGATCGACCGGGGCAGGGGTCTGCATAGCAGGCGGGGTCAGGACCAGGCTTTTGGCACTGGAGGGGCACCCGCCTGGATTCGAGCTTAGCTGCAACGGCTCTCCGATCTCTTCCCAGACATGCAGCTACGTGGCATCCAAGATGATTCCCCAGCAAGAGAGGTACGCTGTTGTCGCTGATCAGGAATCGGTCTTGCCAGCTAACTATGGTTATGGGATAAGCGGCTCCTCGGCGCTGAGCCTAGCCATCTCGATCAATCGCGCCTTCAAGATGGGGATGAACCTTAGAGATACCGCCTCCGTTGCACACGCCGCCGAGGTCGTGAATGCTACCGGGCTCGGAGACGTGCTTGCAGAGGTAGTCGGTGGTCTGGAAGTGAGAACTAGCCCCGGAGGTCCGGGCATTGGGGTGGCAAGGCAGATCCCATTGAGCAAGGACTATGTGGTCATCTCCACACCGGTATCCGAATACCAGACAAGTTCAATGATCACTGAACGATCCATCGTGAACCGTATAAACCGACTTGGTAAGCAGGCGCTTGAGGCTTTCCTCGAGAGCCCCACGATCGAGAGCTTCATGCTCGAATCCAGGAGATTCTGGGACGGCGTCGGCTTATCCAACAACATGATCCGAGCCATGCTGAGGAGGTACGAGGCAGCGGGAGTTACCCCATCTGCGAAGAAGGGTCTCGTCTTCGCGATCGTTGAGCGCGATCAGCTCAAAAAGGCTGTCATGTCGCTTGCCGAAGTTAATCTTGAATTCGAATCGACCCCAGTCAATCTGAAAATGCCTGGGGGTTTCAAGCTGATAGTCTCTGAAATTCACAGGAGTGGAATGGAATGGGAGTCCGTCTGAAAATACCGAAAAACCATGTGAGGGCAGCCTCACTACTGATAAGAGAAAGGCTCGTCGAAGGGGAAGAGAAGAACGTCGTCACAAAGTCCGGGCTGATCGCACACGGGAGGGGGGAAGCTTTCGACTACCTCATTGGGGAGGCGACGACCCACGCGGCCCTATTCGCAACAAGGGCAGCCGCAGCTGCGCTCCTCCTTGCCTCGAACCCTGTCATATCAGTAAACGGAAATGCGGCTGCACTCGTCCCGCACGAGCTAGTCAGGCTATCTGAGGCGGTGCCTGCCCCTCTGGAGGTCAACCTTTTCTACAGGACTAGGGCGAGGGAGATCGCGGTCAGGGATTCGCTAAAGGCGGCAGGCGCCAAGCGTGTCCTTGGGGTTGGTCGGGCGGCTAGCGCGAGGATCCCTGAGCTCTTCAGCGAGAGGCGTAAGGTCGATCCCAGGGGGATCTACGCGGCGGATGTCGTTCTCGTCCCGCTTGAGGACGGCGACAGGACAATGGCCCTGAAGAAGATGAACAAATACGTGATAACCATTGACCTGAACCCGCTCTCGAGGACCGCCCAGACCGCAGACATAACTATAGTCGACAACATGATACGCGCGCTGCCCAACTTGGTCTCCGCCGTGGAAGAGCTAAGGTCCCAGGACAGGTCGGTCCTGAATGAGATCCTCGAAGGATTCGACAACAGGAAGAACCTCTCCAGCATGCTCGTCCACATAAGGGACCGACTAACCAGACTAGCAGAGGAACAGTAATATGGAGCCCAGAGAAAGGCGGTCCTTCATTCTGATATACGTCGCGGTTTTCGGAGCCCTCTCCATAGTGCTGAGCAGCATCCGTGTCTCTTTCCCGCTCGGGAACCCGAACCTGGGTTCAACCCCTGTCTCCATTGCCGCGTCGGCCTCGCCAGGTCTTGCCGCATTCGCCGTCGGCTTGATAAAGGGTCTCGGGGTCTCGCTCTGGACAGGTCAGGCGCTGATAGAGATACCTGCTGGAATCGGGGACGGCATGATGGGCATCCTGACCTCCTGGCTCTCTAGGAGGATAAACCCTGTGCTGGCGGTCGCAGTAGGGCAGCTCAGCCGCTACTTCTTAACCTCCGGAATGATCGCGCTCTCCCTCACGATCAGCAAGTCCTACCCGGGTTTCTTGGAGGCTTGGATTGCCATGATCCCAGCAATTACTGCGTCTATAATCGTGAACCTGGTGCTTTCTACCGCTGCAGTCGCAGGCTTGCGGCGGTTCTATCCATCCGTTTTCAGGAGGTCTTGAGTGCTTTCCGTCACCTGGTGGTGCAAAGCCCGCACCTCCATGGTCGGGATTTTTCAAGCACTGCATACCCTGGAGATAAAACACCGCCGGACATATTCACGGATAAGAATTTATTCCTGCATTATGAGTCATAAGTGAGCGACAGCGGTGCTGCCGCCCAGGGGTGTTAGGTTTGGATACAAAAACCGCTGTTCAGATATTTGGCACGCTCGCAGAGAGCAAGCCAGTTCAGTTCGCCCTCCGTAGGGTGAGCGAGTATTGTCCTGAGGACGGTAAGTCGCGGCTCGAGGTTGCGCTCGAGCTCTTCACCGGCGTCAGGGACGAGGCTTGCCTGAAGTGCAGGATGGCCGAGAAGACGGTTTCTGCCTTCATATCATTGGGCGGGAAGGCGTTCGGCGCCAGCAGTGAAGAGATGAAAGAAAAGTTCAGGGATAAGTACTGGAGGCGCGGCCTCGCGAACGTCGTGAAGGGGATTTCAATATTCGGCGTCCGGAAGCCCTTCGTGCCAGGCGCCCCCTTCCAGGTCGTCTGGAACGTGACCAACAGCTGCAACCTGCGCTGCAAGCACTGCTATGCGAATGCAGGGCAGAGCCCGGATCTGGACCTCCCCACAGAGGATGCCAAGCGGGTCATAGACAGGATAGCGGAGTGGGGCGTTGTGGTCCTCGCATTCTCTGGCGGGGAGCCACTGGTCCGGAGGGACATACTCGATCTTGCAAGGCACTCCTCTTCGAGGGGCCTCTACACCGCAATAGCTACAAACGGCGTGCTCCTTACAAAAGAAAGGTGCAGAGAGCTCAGGGAAGCCGGGGTCGAATACCTCCAGATAAGCCTTGACGGGGCGAAGGCAGAGACCCACGACTCATTCAGGGGTATAGATGGCATGTTCGCCAGGACCGTCGAGGGCGTCAGGAATGCCGTGGAAGCCGGCTTCTTCGTGAACATCGCCACAACCGTCACAAGGCACAATCTCGAGGAAATACCTGATATGATAGCCCTCTGCGAGGATCTTGGAGTAGACTGGTTCATGATGTACAACTTCGTACCTACCGGAAGAGGGAAGTTCATAGAGGAGAACGACCTCTCGCCCCGCGAGAGGGAGAACTTGCTCAGGACGCTTTGGGAGAGGATGAAGACGAGCAAATTGAACCTCCTTTCCACCGCGCCGCAGTTCGCTAGGGTTGCGCTCGAGGTAGAGGGCGCGTCCTGCAGCGTCGTGCCTACCCACTTCTCAAACACAGAGCTCCCTGGGCAGCTCCACTCACTCGCCGATTTCATAGGGGGCTGTGGGGCAGGGCGTTTCTACATCGCCCTCGAACCGAACGGGGACATAACCCCGTGCGTCTTCCTTCCTAAGAAAGTGGGTAACATTCTTGAGGAATCGCCTGAGCACCTCTGGGTCGAGCTGGAGGACTTCCGAAGATTGAGAGACAGAGGCGTCCTCCAAGGGGGCTGCGGCTCCTGCGACTACAGGTTCGTCTGCGGCGGGTGCAGAGCCCGGGCGTACGGGTACTTCGGAGACTTCACGCTCCCGGATCCGGGGTGCATCCGTAACGAGGATGAATACAAAAAGCTTACCGGTACCCAAGGCGCACCTCAAGCCGTTTGAAAGTGCTGAAGGAGACTGGAAAAAGCTTTTAAACTCAGGAATTTTCTTTCTGCTTGTTCATAATTAATTGATTGGAAGGTTTTTGGGATGGAGATAAAGAAGATAGCGTTGGCTTATTCGGGCGGCCTTGACACCTCTGTGGCGATCAAGTGGCTTTCTGAGAAGTACGGATCCAAGATAGTCACAGTAACGGTCGATGTAGGACAGGAGGAAGACTTCAGGGCAATTGGCGAGAAGGCACTCAATGTGGGGGCAGAGAACCACTACACGGTCGACGCGAAGGAGGAGTTCATAAGGGAATACGTCTTCCCTTCGATCAAGGCAAACGGGCTATACCAGGGGAAGTACCCTGTATCCACTGCGCTCAGCAGGCCGCTGATAGCCAGGAAGCTGGTAGATATCGCGCACAGGGAGGGCTGCGACGCCGTGGCCCACGGCTGCACAGGCAAGGGCAACGACCAGCTAAGGATCGAGATATCGTGCAGGGCGCTCGACCCGACCATGAAGATACTCGCCCCGACCAGGGAATGGGGAATGAGCCGGGATCAGGAGGTCGAGTACGCGATTAAGCACGGCATCCCTGTGTCTCGGGCTGCTAAGAAATACAGCATAGACCAGAACCTCTGGGGGAGATCCATCGAGAGCGGCCCGCTCGAGAACCCTTGGAACAGCCCAGAGGAGGACGGATGGGAGTGGACGACCTCGCCTGAGCGCGCACCTGACAAGCCAACCGTAATCGAGCTCGAGTTCAGGAAAGGCGTCCCGGTCGGGATCAACGGGGAGGCCTGCTCGCCAGTCGAGTTGGTGAGGCGGCTAAACAAGGTGGCCGGCGAGAACGGGGTTGGCAGGATTGACCACATGGAGGACCGGATTGTTGGCATAAAGTCGCGCGAGACGTATGAGTGCCCCGCCGCCCTAACGATACTTGAAGCTCACAAGGACCTCGAGAAGCTGGTGCTCAACAGGCATGAACTCGGCTTCAAGAGGTTGGTCGACGAACAGTGGACCTTCATGGTCTATGCGGGCTTCTGGGACGACCCCCTCAGGGAGGAGCTAGATGCCTTTTTAAACAAGGCAAACGATCGCCTTGACGGGCGGGTCAAGATCAAGCTCTACAAGGGCTCGATGATCGTCGTCGGCAGGGAGTCCCCCAACTCGGTCTACGACTTCAGGACAGCCACCTACGACTCCTCGTCCACCTTCGATCAGTCCCTATCCAAGGGATTCGTCGAGCTTTGGGGCCTGCCCACGGTCGTAGCAAGGAAGATTATGTCAGGGCGCTGAGATCTTGGAGGGACCTGCCTTGAAGATTACTCGCGGCGGGCGGCTCTCCGGGGATCTGACCGGCGATGTGGCGAGATTCACCTCCTCCGCAGAGCACGACCATTACATAGCGGATGCTGTGATCGAGATAAACATGGCGCATGTTCTTGCGCTGGCGAGCTCTAAATGCATTGGAAAGGAGGAAGCGGCGGCCCTCCTCTCAGCCCTCTGCAGCCTGTCCGGCAGGGTGAGGCACGTCCCTCCTGAAATGGAGGACATCCACATGGTCGTCGAGGAGGAGGTCACGCGCCTTGCCGGTCAGGAGACAGGCGGGAAGATGCATACAGGCAAGAGCCGGAACGATCAGGTTGCGACAGCGATAAGGATGCGCCTGAGAGCCTTTCTCATTGAGATCTGTGACGGGATCATCTCGCTCCAGCGCTCGCTGCTCAAAAGGGCCGCTGAGCCAGAAGGCAGGGCAGTCGTTCCCGGGTACACTCACCTCCAGCACGCCCAGCCTGTTACGATCGCACACTGGCTCCTTGCTCACCACGACTCGATCAAGAGGGACTTCGACAGGCTGATCTGCTCATATCCCAGGGTCAACCTCTGCCCCATGGGCGCCGCTGCCCTCGCAGGGACTGGGTTCAAGATTGACAGGTTTGAGATCGCAGGGTACCTTGGGTTCGACGGTCTGCTGGAAAACACAATGGATGCTGTGTCCTCCAGAGATTTCGCCCTCGAGTTTGCCTCATCCCTCGTGATCCTGATGGTAGATCTGAGCAGGTTTGCGGAGGAGGTGATTGTCTGGTCGTCCTCGGAATTCGGTTACATCGAGCTACCAGACGATCACGCCTCCACGAGCAGTATCATGCCCCAGAAGAAGAACCCCGTCACCCTCGAAATCGTCCGGGCGAAATGCGGATCGGTGCTGGGAGAGTTGGTCTCTATCGCGGCTATAATGAAGGCACTGCCACTCGCTTACAACTTGGACATGCAGGAGCTGACCCCGCACCTTTGGAACGCTTGCGAGTCAGCCTCTCTGTCTGTCAGGGTGCTTGCTGACTTTGTAGACAAAGTAAAGTTCAACGAGTCCCGGATCAGGTCTTCACTAGACAAGGGATCCTCTGTGGCCACAGAACTTGCAGACGTCCTCGTCAGGGAAGGGGGTCTGCCGTTCCGCAAGGCTCACCACATTGTAGGTTCTGTAGTCAGGTCTCTTTCTGGTGAGGGTCTTTCCCTTTCTGAGGTTGACCCAGAGCGCCTCCGGTCAATGATATTGGCAGAGTCCGGCATAGATCTGCCAAAAGGATCCGTTGAGCGCGCGGTCTCTCCGGAAATGAATGTCGACGTGAGGAATGTGCGTGGCGGCCCTTCTTACGCTGAAGCAAAGCGGATGATAATCGAAAGGATGAGATCCTTGGAAGATGAGGAAAAAACTGTAGCGGTGATCCGAGACAAGATCGACAAGGCGAAGGAGAGAATGGAGAAGGAGATCGCGACTATCCTCCGTTCTGGAGCAAATGAGTAGCGACCTCCTTGACCAGCTTCCCAGTCCTTTCATTCTTAATAATGGCTTCGAGATACTCAGTCCACTTGAGCCCTGTCCGTTCCGCCCAGACATTGAAATGCTCCCTCAGCTTCCTCTCTGCCTCGGCGTGCCTGTCGCACATCCCTTCGCCCCTTTCCCCTCTTCCGCAGACCTTGCACCTCATCCTCTCACCCTCAATGGGCACCCTGGATTAAGGCATACCCTCCAGGGCTTGGCCCAACCCCCAATGACCAACACAGTGGGATAGCCACAAGCCCTGCATGCCTCCCCTGTGGCCTTCACAGCCCCCCTCTGGGGCAGAGGTGCTGAGAAATTGCACCCTGCGCCGTAGTTCGAGCAGCCCACGAACCTCTTGCCAGTCTTCCTTGAACGTACAATCCTGAGATGCCCATTTTTGCATGACGGGCAGGAGTCGATCTTCCCCTTCTGGTCCCTCAATCCGTCTACGAGGGTGCTGATCTCCGAACCCACAGCCTCGAGCTCAGAGATCATGTGTTCGAAAGCTCCCTTGATGGTCTCTGCCCCTCTTATGAGTACGGATGCGTATGTTTCTCTGCCCCCCTCTATTCTCTCCATCCTTTCCTCTAGGTCTCTGGTCAGCCCGATCGACACCAGATCGGGGAATCGCCTCCTCAGCATCTCAATTACCCCGCGACCCAGATCCGTCACGTGGATGCTGCTGCCCGAGATATACCCGCGCCTGTAAAGCGTGCTTATTATCTCTGCGCGGGTTGACTTGGTGCCCAACCCATTCCTTTCCATGAATCTAATTAGGCTGCTCTGGTTGAACCTAGGGGGCGGATCGGTGAACCTCTCTTCAACCCACACCTTCTCGGCCCTCGTCGCCTCTCCTTCCTTCGCCTCTGGCAGACTTGAGCTGCCGATCTTCACATAGGGTGCGTAGTGTTTCATCCAGCCAGGATCGTATACCGATTCTGCCTCGACCTTGAATACGTCGCCCCGTTCCAGCTCGACCTCTATGGTCTTGAAGGATTTCCGGGCTGGAGGTCCGAAAGTAGAGATGAACCGTTTGACTATCAGATCATAAACTTTTCTTGAATCTGCCCCGAGTTTATTGGGCTTGATCCCTGTGGGATGGATTGCCGGATGAGCAGGGTCTGACTTCTTGCCCTGCCTGGGCCAGAGGCCCTTCCCGGAATCTGCATAATTGAGTATCGCGCTTGCGCTCTCCTTATACGCTTCATTCATTCCTAGCTTAGTGAGGATCCCCTTGAAGCCTATCGAGGGGGGCAGCTGCTGGCTCGACGTCCTTGGGTATGATATCAGCCCCTCGAGGTAGAGGCCCTCTGCTATCTTCTGTGTCCTCCACGGCTGGAACCCGAAAACCCTGTATGCCTCACTCTGGAGCTCCCCGAGATCGAAAGGGTGCGGGGGAGGTACTGTCGACTCGCCCTCCTCGACCCGACGTACAGTTCCCGAGGACCCTTCGCACCTGAGTTTTAGCTCCTCCCCTTCCCCCTTCCTCAATATCGGGTTTTTGGAGTACTCCGCATTGGCGGTCTCTCCGCTTGATAGGAACCTGATCTCGGCTCCGGAAGTCCAATACGGGTCTGGGATATGGAGCTCTATCTCGTCCTCCCTCTTGCACAGTGCGTCGAGCGTAGGGCTCTGGACCCTGCCTGCGCTGAGCACCTCGAAGCCTCCTGTGTTGCAGCTGTAGGCGTCCATAATGGCCCTCGAGACGTTCACGCCAAATATCCAGTCAATCTCATGTCTGGCCATGCCTGCGTTTATGACCGGGATGTCGAGCTCAGAGGTTTTCTCATATGCCCTTAAGAGCTCGTCTCTCGTGAGCGATGAGAACTTCATCCGCCTTGCCTTCGCGTCTGCGCCGCAGCACGCATTCCTGAGTATCATGAATGCTATCAGGCTTCCTTCGGTGTCATAATCGCAGGCGCTGATGAACGAGTCCGCCTCCTTCGCCAGCCTTGCGATCTCCTCTAGGAATCGTTTCGCTCGACTTCCACTCGCCGGTCTCCAGACAAGGTTGAATACAGGAAAGCTCCAGCCCTTGCCCTGCTGGGCTGGGCTGTAGAGGTGCCCTAGCGCGGATACCACTGTGATCGTGTCACCGTCCTTCTGGAACCGGTAGAATGGCAAGCCTTGACCGATCCTGCATACGCCTCTGCCGCCGAGCGTATATGCTATCTTCTTGGCAGCGCTCGGTTTCTCGCAAACAAGTAAATGGTGAACCACGCCGCCCTCGACCCAAAACTTAATACTTTTGGGGGCTTTATTAAATGTGGTATGCAAATCGCCTCGATCAGGTCCAGGTTTCTCTTGCTTTCGCTGTCCCTCTTCTACAACGCGGCTTTCGTAGACCGTGTCTGGACTGACCCAAAAATGAGGCGGACACTTGCAGGCGTAGTTGGGACTCTGCTCATAGGTCTCTCCGCCGCCGTGTACTCGATTGACCGGGTCTTCTTCTCGACGAGCGCTTCGCCTTGCTCCGACTACGGGATATTCCTTGGGCTTCTGCTGTTCCTCGTGGGAGCATGGAAGGGGGGCATGGTTATTGCCTTTGACATTGAGCGATCGTGGTCGATCCTGAGATCAAAAAAGACGGTCCTCTGTTTTCTGAACGACCCTATGCAGTCGTCAGCGTACATCGAGGGGATCCTTACGGCATCGCAGGGCTTCGATAAGGGGAATGGTTTAAAAGTATCCGAGAAGTATTTGAGGTTCGCAGCAGAGGTATGGGCCGAGTCCATGGCCAGGAAAGGTCTGATAAGGATAGAGAGGGTCCTTGAGAATGGTGTTCTGGGTGATCTGATTGCCAATAAGAGTCTTGTGTCATCAATGTAAAGCAGTCCTCTACGAAGACCCCGAACTCGTTTCCCCAAAAGAGATACTCGAGAAGAACAACGGGCGGTGCCCGAAATGCTCGGCACCCCTGCGCTTCGACTCAAACAGCCTTCGGATCTCCATTTCAGACGAGAACAGGCGGGGCTTCATGAAGCTATTCCAGAAGAATCTCTGAATCTGCTCGTACTTTTTGTGGTGCAACGACAGTTTTTGCTGAAGTGTTCGGCAAGAAAGCCTTAGGTCTAAATAGCGGATTGGTTGTTTGTGCCCATTGATGCAGCGATGGGTTATGTCTGCATGAAGCCCATCTGCCTTCTTGGGAGTCCTTTCTAACCCAGTAGTGCTCGGTCCATAAAGACGAGAAGACCTTCATCGGTGGGGTTTAAGGAGAGGCTTGCTTATGAGGCGGGATGACATATGCGGGGTCTAGAAGAGCGAAGAATAACCGACCCAATGGACCCATGGGGCAAGAACCTGACCAATTCATTCGAGGGAAAAGCGTCAACCATAAATAAAAAATAGCAAGAAGCAGAAAGCGGATAGAGGTTGTCATGATGTCGGATTTTATTGACGTTTCAGGGAACTTGGTTAAGAAGGGGCTGAAGTATGCCAAAACTCACGAATGGATAGACCTATCATCCTCGCCTTCAAAGGTGGGCATATCAGACTTCGCTCAGCGGAGCCTACACGATGTCGTATATGCAGACCTCCCGAAGGTCGGCCAGGTGGTCAAGCAGGGTCTGGCCCTATGCACGCTGGAGTCGATCAAGGCAGTTGCAGAGGTCTATTCTCCGGTGGACGGCGTGGTGGTCGAGGTCAACACTGTGCTTGAAAGCAACCCCGAGCTAGTCAACAAAGATCCGTACGGTGACGGCTGGCTGGTAAAATTGCAAGTGACAGGCGGAACGGAGGTTCTCCTTGGGGCTGAAGAGTACTCCGATCTAGTCAGGAAACAGCTCTGAGCTTTCCCCCCCAACTTTTAGGGTCTTCACTCAGTCCCTTTGACCGTCATCATCTTAGCGAAATTGTAGTCTGCAACCACTCTAATTGGTCCCAAAAGGTGTGCATCGAGCTCGGGATCCCCTGTGTCGACCCTCAGGAATCTGGTCCACCTCAGCTTTTCTCTGGTGGCAACCACCACCACGTTCTCTTTTCCCACCGCCCTGATTACCCTTGGGCTTATTTGCTGGTTCCCTCTCCCGAAGATGAATCCTTGGTTCCCAATAGGGGAAACAATGATCTTCGCCTTTCCGTTCTCAACATTCCTGAAAATGATCTCCTCAGGCGCGTCTGCAGCAACGAGGGCTTTGTCCCTTATGATGTCAACGCCGAGCTGCGAACCTTCGATGCCTAGAACTTGGTTTATCTTCTTGACAGTGCTGCCCGGACCGAGCAGATAAGTCGCGCCCCTCTCCATCCCCTCGACTATCCACCTGGCTATGGCCAGGGCATTTTCGCTGATATCGTCTCCGGGATATGATGCAACCTTCATTCCCTGAATCCTCTCCGGGTCGTAAGGTACGCTCATGTACCCGTATATCCTTGATGAAACCCTCCCCTGCCTGAACGCTTCCTCATCCACATCAGCAACCTCCGCCTCCTTCAGAGGGAGCTCCCCCCAAAGGAACCTTACGAGTATCCAGGCAGCGGCCTCTGGGCTCACTGCGAAGACACCGCTGTGCATCTTCACTCCCGCGGGGATGCCTATTACCGGAACCTTGTCCCCCACCGCGTCCAAGACGTCCCTGGCGGTCCCGTCCCCTCCGCAGAATGCAATGATCCCGACCCCTTCCTCAAGCATCTTGGAAGCAGCCAGCTTGGTGTCTTCACTCGTCGTCCTGACTTTCCTCTCCATCCCTTGCACTATCCGGAATGGTAGGGATGTTCTCCTGAAAGCATCCTCCCCCATCTCACCAGGGCATGTAAGGAAATCAATGACTCCTCCCAGTGGCTTCAATTTCTCCAGGAACCTTGTCGCCCTTCCGACAGAGACCTGGACTGCACCGAGCTGGATGGCCCTTTCAACCAGGCCGTCGGTGCCTTTCAGCCCGACCGCTCCGCCCATTCCTGCCACTGGGTTGACGATTAGCCCTGCCCTTCTGATCCCCGGCACCATGTTTCCGCCACCAATGCGCACGCAGAGGAGCACACCGCGTCTAGATCTTCTCAATGCTTATCGTGTACTTCTCCCCCTCAATCTCCCATGCCTCAGGAGTCCCAAAATCAGGCTCCTGCAGCGATATCTTGAGCTCCTTTGCCCTTACCTCCCCTGCAATCTGCGTCGCCCTGCTCTCGAGCGCCCTTCTCGCGTCTTCCGATGGCGCCGTCACAAAGGCTTTGATGTAGTCGTCCACATTCAGGTCAGCGCGTTTCCTCATCTCCTGGATCCTCCTAACAACATCCCTGGCTAGCCCCTCGGCAAGCAACTCATCGCTCCTTGTGGTGTCAATGAATATCTCCCCATACCTGCACTTCTCGCTCCTGTAGTTCTCGGGAAGCCTCTCTTGGACATTAACATAGTCCTTCTTCACTTCCACCCTGCCAACCCCGTCTACCTCAACCCAGACCGCTTCCCCGCGCGCGAAAGAGTCCATCGCCTCCTTCCCGTTGAGTTTGCTGATAGCATTCGCCACCAGCCCGCTCTTTTCCCTGAAGACTGGGCCGAGTATTGACCTGTTGGGCATCAGGATCACATCCTTCATCCTCCCCCCCTCTTCGGGCGTTATCACCTCCACTTCCTTCACGTTCGCCTGATCCTGAATCACTCCCTTCATCCTTTCTATTGCTGCCTTCACCGATTCGCTATCAGTCACGACCTTCATCCTGAGGAGGGGCATCCTGGTCTTTATCCTGGCGGCCTGCCTGGCGCTGAACGACGCCTCAATCACCTCCTTGACCACTTTCATCTCCTCCTCGAGCTTGGGATCAATCCTATCTTCGGATGGGGTTGGCCACTTGAGCATGTGCACGCTTTCTGGCATACCCTCCAGACCGGCGAAGACGTTCCGGTAGATCTCCTCCGACATGAATGGCACTATGGGAGCGATCAGTTTCAGGTAGCTCAAGAGGACGTGGCTCAAAGTTGCATATGCAGCTAGCTTGTCCGGGTCCTCCTCCTCTGTCCAAGTCCTCCTCCTGATCAGCTTTATGTACCACCTGCTGACGTCGTCCCTCATGAACTCCTCTAGGTCCCTCACCGCATCGAAGACCCTACATCCTGCCATTGCCTCGGTAACCCTCTTGACCAGGCCCTCGAACTTCGAGATTATCCACCTGTCCTCCAGCCTGAGACCCTTCTCCACGCTCCCGATCGTATGCTCCCCAGGGTCAAAATTGTCAAGGCTCATGTAAAGGCTGGCGAAGTAGTAGGTGCTCCAGAGGATGTTGAGGAACCGTGCGGTCTCCTCTATCGACTTCCAGGTGAACCTCAGGTCTTCCCATGTAGTGCACCCAAGCTCGTACCATCTAAGCGTGTCCCTTCCAAACTTCTCTATTACCTCCTCGGGGAAGACGACATTGCCGAGGGACTTGTGCATCGCCCTGCCGTCTTGGGCAGTTGTGAAACCGTGCATCAAAACCCGCCTGTACGGCGCCTCGTCGAAGAGCACTACGCTGCAGACCATGAGCGTGTAGAACCAACCTCTAGTCTGGTCCTGCCCCTCAAGGATAAGGTCTGCCGGCCACCATCTCTCGAAACATTCTTGGCTCTTCGGGTAGCCTAGGCATGCGAACGAGGCAGACCCTGAATCCATCCAGACGTCCGCGACATCCGGCACCCTTTGCATCTCCCCGCCGCATCCACACCTCAGCTTTACCCTATCCACCCAAGGGCGGTGGAGCTCGATCTCTCCGGAACCTGGGGCGCTCTCTCTCAGCTCTTCTATAGATCCGATGACGCGGTGCTTGCCGCAGGATTCGCAGACCCAGATCGGGAGAGGTATCCCCCAGTACCTCTGCCTCGATATCACCCAGTCCTTCGCGTTCTTTATCCAGTTGCCGAATCTTGCCTTCCCTGCCCACTCTGGTATCCATTCGACCCTCTCATTCTCTTCGAGGAGGCGCTCCTTGAGTTCGGTGACCTTTATGAACCACTGCGAGGCAGTCCTCAGGATCAGGGGCGTCTTGCACCTCCAGCAGTGCGGGTACCTGTGCCTCGTCCTCTCCGTCTTGAACAGCAGTCCTTTGGACTTGAGATCCTCTATTATCTCCCCGTTGGTCTCCCTGACGCTCTTCCCGGCGTACTTGCCTGCCTCACTGGTAAAGCGCCCGCGCTCGTCCACAGGGCAGAAGTCGGGCAGCCCATACTCCTCGCCGACGGCATGATCCTCCTCGCCATGTCCAGGTGCGGTGTGGACGCACCCAGTGCCTTCCTCCAGAGTGACGAACTGGTCACTGAGTACGACGAAGTGAGCAGGGCTCAGCTTCGACTGCTCAGGCACCTCCTCTAGGAGAGGCGCCCTGTATCTGAGCCCCCTCAGGTAGGATCCGGGGAACTTCTCCAAGACCTCGTATTCCCTGCCGGTGCCGGAGAACACGTGGTCGAGCCTTGCCTCCGCAAGAATGTATGTCTCCCCTCCAGATCTCGCGCGAACGTACATGAAATCGGGGTGTACCATCACGGCGGCATTCGCAGGCAGAGTCCACGGCGTTGTGGTCCAGATCAGTATGTGCTCATTCTCCTTGCCCTCGACCTTAAACTTCACGTATATGGATTCTTCTTCCAGCTCCCTGTATTCGTCCGTCGCCTCGTACCCTGCTAGCACCGTCTCGCACCTCGGGCACCAGTGGACGACCTTCTTGCCCTTCCCGAGGAGCCCTCTCTCGTCTGCCCTCTTCAGCATCGCCCAGACCGACTCGATGTAGTAGTCGTCGAGGGTCCTGTAAGGGGAGGCCCAGTCCATCCAGACCCCAAGGTTCTTGAATTGCCTCGTCGCGATCTGGAGGTTCTCGAGGGCAAACGACTTGCACGCCTTTATGAAGTTCTCTATCCCCATCGTCTCTATCTCTTTCTTGCTCTTTATGCCGATCTTCTTCTCTACCATCACTTCTATGGGTAGACCATGCATGTCGAACCCTGGCTGATCCCTAACCCTGAAGCCGTTCATCCTGTAAAATCTGATGTAGGCATCCTTGAGTATCTTGTTCCATGCCGTACCGACATGTATCGGGTTCGTCACGTAAGGCGGACCATCCAGGAAGTAGAACTTTCCTTGCCCGGCTTGCCTAGCCTTCTCCTCTATCCCCCTTTCCTGCCAGTATGCGAAAACCCCTTCTTCCACCTGCTTTGACTTGTAGTCCTTTGGCATCTTGCCTATGCGCGACATGCCGTCTGCCCCAGACACCTGAAATCTTTTGCCGCTTCGATATTAACCCTTTCCTGAGCCCTTCCGCCCCTAGTGCCTGATCCGCTTCAACACCATAGGGTTTAAATTGCTCTCGGGATAAGGTCAATTGTTTTGGTGATGTCAACAATGAGCCGTAAGGCAAACTTCCCTTTGAGGAGCCTTAAGTTTGGCACAAACGACCTTCTTGTTTACGTCTCGCTGATCGCGATACTCGCCCTCGGCGTGGTCATACGCCTGCTCCCGCTGAAATGGGGTATTTACCTCGATGAATTCGACCCCTACATCCAGTACAAAGGGGCTCAGTACATCGTCGAGAACGGCTTCAGCGCGTGGTACACTTGGTTCGATCCCACGAGGTGGGCGCCCTGGGGGACCGACCAGTCTACGGCTGGGCTTCCGGGGGTGCCTTTCGCGGGCGCCGCCGTGTACCTGCTGCTGAACTCCCTAGGCATAAGTGTCCCGCTCTTTGATGTCGTCGTCTTCTTCCCGGTCTTCGCCGGCGGAGCAATCATACTCCTGGGCTACTTCCTCGGTAAGGAGCTTGTGAACAAGGGGGTTGGGCTGCTGACTTCGCTGATCCTTGCCATCGACTCCACCGCCATCCAACGGACCTCCCTCGGCTTCTTCGACACAGAGTCTGTCGGGATGGTTGGGATGCTAATAGCCCTCGTCTTCTTCGTCAAGTCGCTACGGAGTAGGACCGTCCCTTACGCCGTGGTCTCAGGGCTCGGGCTTGCCCTCATGGCCATCTCCTGGAGAGCCTTCCTCTACACAATAAACTTCCTTGCGCTCTACGTGGTGGTGATGGTGCTGCTGGGGAGGTGGAGCAGGCGCATGACCACCTCGTTCGCAATCGTCTCCTCAATAACACTCTTTGCCGTCGCGTCGACACCCGCGTATGGCTTCTCAATGCTCGTCTCCCCATATACAGTAGGCGCCTATGTAGCATTCCTTGTGTGCATCATCAGGTCTCTCTCCGAGGAGATCCCTGACCCTGGGAAGCGCACCAAGTTCACCATAGGCCTCGTCGCCTCGGTCTTGGTCGTGGTCGGCGCGCTCACGCTGTCTGGTGTGTTCGGGGACATCACTGGGAAGTTCTTGGCCATCGTGAACCCCTTCTCGCGCATCGACGAGGGCGTCAGGACGGTCGGGGAGCAATTCCCGTCCACATGGTCACAGTTCTTCTCGACATACCGATCCCTGATACTGCTGCTGCCTGTGGGGATCCTATATGCGTTGAGGCGCATCAGCGACGAGGCCCTCTTCATAACACTGCTTGCCATCACCGCTCTCTATGGCGCTGGATCCTTCGTCCGCCTGATGATACTCGTCGCACCCGCAGTGGCTATGGTATCTGGGTATGCCCTCAGCTCCATAATCGCAACGGTTCGCCCCGTCCTGAAGCACGAACTGGACCGTAAGAGCAAGGCTTCCCTGCTTGGCAAGTACTACGGTTTCTTCACTATCGCCCTCATCGCAGCCGCGATAGTGCCGGTCGTCGCGGACTCTCCTGGGATCAGGTATGCGGACCGTCCGGCAATGATAGTTTCGGCCTCGACAGGTTTGCGCCAGGAGATCCCTGACTGGATCGAGGCGCTCGCCTGGATGAGGGACAACATACCCCAGGACGCGATTGTCGGATGCTGGTGGGACTATGGGTACTGGATTAACGTCATGGCCAACAAATCCGTGATCGACGACAACGCCACCATCAATGGGACCCAGATCGTCCAGGTTGCCAAAGCCTTCCTCAACAACGAGTCCGTTTCACTCGAGATCTTTAGGGCGATGAATGTGTCATACGTCGTGGTTTATGAACCATTCACCCGCGTGTCGACAAACCCACCGCTGGCCCTGCCTCCATGGTACATACTTGGAGACTTTGAGAAGTCCACCGCCATGATGGTCTGGGCGGGATACAATTCTTCTGATTACATCTCGCCGGTGACGATAAACTTGGGAGGGGCCCTCTACAGCTACCCCTTGCCCGCCGGTCCGAAGGCTGCAAATGCCACGCTGTACCAGCTGCTCTTCTACCCATACAGGGAGGCGTACAACCAGACTTTAGGGATTCATATATCTGCCCCTCAGAACTACCAGCTTGTGTACGTTTCTCCTAGCAACGGGTGGGTTATGGTATACAAGATCAATTACCCGTGAGTTTTCCCCGCCCGTCAGGTGATAGGGGCTGACAGCCTCCTTTTTCTTTTGCCCTCAATCCTCTTTTTCTTTCCAGTCGGATTCCTTAAGGGCCAACCTGAACCTGCTGTATTTGTCGTCGGGAGAGAACTTTGCAGGATGCGGTATCCTGAGCCCCCCGCCGCACCTCGGGCAGGAGTCCTGTCTCAGCGTATATGCGCCGCACGAGGTGCACTTCCTGAGCATCCCCTTCATTCCCAAAACGCCCCTAGCGGACGAATTCTGCTGTACCGCCCGATTTCCTGAAGGTGTTTGCTATTGCCTCCACTGCTGCCTTCATCTGCTCCTCGGCAATCCTGTAATCCTTTGCAGAGATCTCTATTCTATACCTTGGGGCGCCGAGAGTGTAAACCTCTACCTTAGCCACTTTCGGGTCCACCGCCTTCACCCCTTCGCTGAGCGCCCTCTTGATGTCTTCGACTCCCTCCGGCCTGTTCGTGGCAAGCTTAACCTCGCCCATTATCTGGACCATTGGCGCTTCTATGTGGTCCTTTGATACATCATACAGCGCCCTTGCCCAATCTTCGCTTATTCCTGCCTCCGAAACCGCCTTTGTCCCCCTCTGGACGAGTTGCTCAAGCGCAGCGTATAGATCGCCGTACCTTTCCTCGAGTGGGATCCCTACTAGCCTGATCGCATCCTGGGGTTCTTTCCCAAGCTTCTTGGCTGCCATCTCCAGGATCTTTTCGGCCTTCTTAGATTTCTTCCACTGGATAAGCTTCTCCTTCTTTTCCCTCTCGGTTACTTTCCTGAGGGAAAGATCGATGTGGCCTTTCCTCTCGTCGATCCTTATCACTTTTAGGACGAGTTTTTGCCCCTCTTTTACAAAGTCCTTGATGTTCTTGACCCACGTCGAGGCGACCTCGCCTATCGGCACATAGCCGTTCTTGCCATACTCGTCCAGGCTTACGTAGACGCCGTGCTCCTGAAGCCTCACAGCAGTCGCAATAACGAACTCCCCGATCTCCGGGCATTCCTTCTTTCTGAGAACCATCACCAAACACCTTTAATCGATTGACGGGTGAGCTTGAACTTCCAACTTGAAGTAAGCATATTGAACGACAAGTTATAAGTTTATCCCAAAAACTCCAGGGCAGAAGATTACCCAATAAAAAATGGTGAGCTTCTAGCTTATTTCCCTGACCTTGTCAGAGAGGATCTCGCTCTTGCCTCCGGTCGGCAGAGCTAGGTCCTTCCCGCAAATGTTGCACTTCACAACGGTGGCTACATGCGAGAATACTGTCTGTTCATTCCCGCACTCCGGGCACTGAACCATGTAGAACTTGCTTCTCGGCACAGGCGTGAGCATCTCTTTTCTCTTCATATCATGCACCTCAGACTATCTCCAGCTTCTTTAGCCTGATTCCTTTCCTCTGGTTCTGATAGCCGCACTTCTTGCACTTCAGCTTTAGGCTAAGCTTCTTGGTCGTCTTGGCTGTCCTCTTCTGGACCGGCTTCCTTGAGCTGCCGTAGCCCAGCTTTTTCCTCTCATACCTCCTTGTGCCCTCTGCCAGCGCCCTCTCCTTGCCTTTCTTGTAAAGTGTCACGCTGTGGGCAGTGTAAGCCTTACACCTTGGGCAGTACGTGTTTATCTCTTTTGGTGCCTTCATCTCGATTACCTCTTAATCTCTGCTGCGATCCCCCTCTTGATGAGGGCTTCAGCGTTCTGCGCTGGAAGCAGCGCAACGTCCTCGGTCTTATAGGGGCCGTATGTTTTTAAATCTACCCCTATGAACGGTGGAACATCTCCAAGCAATCTGGCTAATATCTTTTTCGTACCCCCTGCAGGGATCTTTTCTGGAGACTTTTCCTTGAAGAACCCCTTCTCCTCCTCTAGCAGCCTCTCAGGATCGAGGGTCCCAGAAATGAAGTCTCTGCATATCTTGGACTTCCTGAGTAGCCTGAGCTCCGCAAGCGCAGTCTTGGCCCTATTCAGCTCCTCCTGCATCAGCCTTCCCCTCACGCCTTCCGCACCCCCTGCGAGATCTTCAAGGTACCTGTTCACTTCGTGGATGAACCCGTCTGGGAGCCTTTGCAGCTCCTGGCTCTCCCTCTCTGCAGTCCAGAAGTCCAGTATTCTCCTGTACAAATCCGTGTCACCTCGGCTCGGCCGCTCCCCTGCATATGAGGTATAGACCAAGCGCCAGGGGAACCTCCAACGTTTTGTCCTTTAGAGGCCCCAGCTCTTCATCCCCTATCCTTACACGAGGGGCTTCTTTAACATATATCCTTATACTGCCGTGCCTGAAGGCTACAGCCTCCTTAAGCGGGTCGAAATTGTCTATGCCGCTGTAATCCACACGGAGTGTCCTGAGCCCTGACTTCCCGTGCAGGCTGTTTGGGCACCTTATCAGCCTTTTTGAGTCGATGGTGACCCTCTCGTCTATGTTGCAAGTGAGGTCCTTGATTGACGCGATCGCTATTTTTTCGAGGCTCTCCAGCGTGTATCCCTTCAGGCCGCCCCAGTAGGGCGGGTCGGATGATATGTTCCTGAGGAACTTTTCCTTGTTCTCGTAAATGCTCTTCGCCACGGTTGGGGCGACTACCTTTTTCATGTCCTCGAGTGAAGACCTGTTGACGAATTCATAGATTGCCCTTGCGACCCTGCCCCTCCAGCCGCCATCTTTCATATCCGGGCCCACTAGTATCCCGCTCTTTTCCTCCCTGAATCCATGCGCCCTAATATCGAGCCCTATCCCCCTCACATAATCAGCAATCTCCCTCCTCCCATCTCCTGAGAGCATCCGGAACGTTCCGCCCCTAACATGTATGTGGTAACCCCTATGGCCTGAGAAGAACACCTCAAAATCGGATTCCGAGACCCCAAAGTCTGGAAGGAGGTAATCGTCGATTATCTTCACCACTTCCTTCTTTGCGGCTTCCAGGCAATCTTCGCAGATCCAGGTCCTCGTGTCGATCTTCTTCATCCCGCAATTTGGGCAGCTCTCGGGTGGGAACCCAGCCCCGTCCCTTCCGCACTCCATGCAGCGCCACCGGTCATGCCTCTCCTTGCACCCTGTCCTTATGTGGTCCGAGTCAACATCAAAGATGAGATCCGCCCCGAGCCACCCCTTTTCATTCATGTCAGTCGCCTCCGGGGTCTTGTAATAAGCCGAGGAATGGTAGATGTGTGCAGGCGTGTTCTCCACGATGTAACTTTTCAATGATGGCGGATCAAGGAACTTCATGTGTCTTATCATTACCTCGCCGCTGAACTGGAGGAATGCAAACTCCCTCTGCGGCATATCCGGTATCCCGATATCCTCCGCCCTCAATCCTGAATAGTATTCCCTAAACTCCTTTCTTACGATCTCGTGCACCAGATAGACCCCCGGGCCTGCTCATTCTCCTGAGCTTCTTCCTGTAGTAGTTGAGAGGGTGCTTGACGTCTCTGCAGAACTCATCCATGCCGACACATAGGCCGAAAGACCTGAGCACGTCGCATTTCGGAGGTTTGTACCTAGTCCTTGAACCGATCATCCCTGCTATGTGCTCGATCTGGTACCTTGCCTTCCCCTCGTCGAAATCCGCAACATTCCCGAAGAGCTTTAGCACCTCGTCAACACTTTCGCCAACATTCACCATGAACGTGGTAAGTGCGAACCTTGCCATGTGCGAAAGGCTTTTACCGGCCTTGACGTCTTCCATAATTGCGACTATGCAAGGCGGTCTGGCATCGCTGACAAGGCCCTGGGGCAGCTCATCATCAAACCGCATATTTTCTTGAGCATACTTCAGTATCTCATCAAGGTACGGCGCGAGTGTTTCGGGAATCCGGAAATTCTTCAGCTCCCTCTCGGAAGCCCTCCTGATGATCTTGGTCTTGAAGCCCTCGGAAATGAGCCTGGCAAGGCTCCCGAAATTGAGGAAGACCCGCCCCCCCTTTACGTATCTGTTGATCAGCTTCCAGTGGGGATCGTTGAAGCTGGTGGCTGCCTCGAGGTATGATTGGAGAGGGATGCTGAACGGCAGCTCCTCCCATTCGAGCCTTAGGTTAACGGACTCGATCTCCCATGAAAAACCAGACTTTGCGATCTCTAATACCCTATCCCTTGACTCTCTCCTAAGCTCCTCCTCCACCCGTTTGGCCTCAATCGTGGCAAACCTGTTGAGAATCCAGTTGGACTTGCTTCCGTAAACAAGTGCAAGTGCGAGCGGGTAAGATATTATCTCAGACTCCGGATCAGACAGATCAGCCGGCCTTATGTTCCTGTCTATGCTGTCCTTTATCCTCGTCAACGCCTTGCGCAGTACGGCTGAATACTCCTCGGCTGCGAGATCGCCGAGGTTCAGCTGCATGCTCTCGATATATGCTATTGATTGTTTCAGAAATGGGTATTTGGCGAGGTCTTCCTTGGTCAGCATCAGGCTCATCTATCAACTCTGGCTACTCCGACTCCATCCTCGGGGCCAGGTAGTAGACTATCTTGCCTCCGCTGGAGAGGTTGAAGTCCAGCCTCAGCGGCATATCCTTGGAGAACATGATCGCCACTATCTCCGCCAACGATGCCGCCGTCATCATCTTGCTGAGGTAGTTCAGGCTGTAGAGTGCCTGTGAGGGCTCCTTTACCTCGACGGAAAGAAGCTCCCCGCTCTCCTTAGTGATCACGACCTCAACCTCGCCCCTGTCTCCGCTCGCGGTGATCTTCATCTGCCCGTCTTCGACCGACATCCGGACAAAGTCGCTCACCACTTCTGCATCCTTGATAGCCTCAGTGATCGTGGAAGCTGGGGCTTTCACTGTGACGTTGAAAGGGATCCGTGGTACCGAGAGCTCCTCCTTTCCGGTGTCCAGAAGCGGCAATGAGAAAGTTCTCGTAGTCTTCCCCTTGAGCCTCATCCTTAGCCGTGCCTCGTCCTCGCCTTTTTCGATCTCAAGCTTCTCGTTCGAGCCTGCCCTCCTCATTACATTCTTCATATCCTCGAAATTGACGCCGATTGGGACTTCGCCAGAGCACTCATAGCTCTCGAAAGCCCCCTTGGGGAGATCCAGGTCAACCATCGCAACCCTCGATGGATCCATGGCCCTCAACTTTATCCCTGACGGGTCAGCTACAAATACACCCTCGTCCACGAGGGTTGAGACCGACTCAATTATGCTCTTCCAGACCCTGCTGTCGGCGAGAACCGCTTTAAACACATTCGTCCCTCCAGCTCAACCTATAAACTGTCTTAATACTTAAGAACTGCTGTTTGTGGGCAGCATCAGCCTCACGACTGGGGATCGTGGCTAAATTAATTGGAATTGTTCTGAATCCTTATTCATATTCGCGCCATGTTGCCCCGCACTTCGTGCAACGGTAGAATCGCGTGGAAGGTTCATCTGCGCTCCTCGTCTGCATCATCCAGTAAAAAGCCTCTATATTGCCGCACTTCTTGCACTCTGCCTTGGTTACTGGGAGTGTCATCTCCTTGCTGGGATCGCCGTCCTTCACAATGACTGTTTCGCTCTTCTTCTCCAGAACCTCGACGAACCTTTGAGCACTCTCTACGCCGATGCTCTTCTCGAACTTGCACTTCCTGCAGACGAGTACTTTCCTCTTCCTGTCCTCAAGAAGTATGCAGTTGCAGTTAGGGCAGAACTCCAAAGTTGACCCCCAGCGAAAATCCACCACTCTTGATTTAACCCTTTCGGCGGGAAGCCCCTTCATTAAGCTTTGGAATGAGGGATGATTACTACTGCTGCCAGTACGCGGTCACTTCTTCAGCCTTAATGAGCTTTCCAAGAATTCTGGTGAGTTGTTGAAGTTCGAATAGGTCATTATGCACCAGTGTAGGCAGTTAAATGCTCTAGTGCGGTCATTTCTTTTCAGGACTTCTACTCCCTTGGTACTCCCTCAGCCCCTCAATGATCGCCGAAGCCTGCTTCAAGTTCCTCGCCGGTATTTGCTCTTTAAGGATCCCGTGCCCCGCGAGCCAATCCTCGAGCTCAGACGCGCCTTGCAGCGCAAGGAGACCTTCTCCTGTTGCAAATGATTTTATCTCCTCGATGTATCCCGATGTTTGAAGCCATTCGATAAGCCCCTCTGTAGTGTTGGCTTCGCAGGAGGCGATTGTGTCTATCCACCCTCCCCTAAATATAATGATCAGGATTCTTCCCATTCCTGGAATTGCGTCTATGTACGCAATCCTGGCCTCTCTCTTTGCCACCCTTCATGCCCCCCTGCCTGGTCCGCAGATCCTCCTCATAGCCGTCAGGAACAGCACCGCGAATGCCTTGGCAGCAGCCTCTTCCTCCTCGCTCCTTCTCTCGCACTTCATTCCCCTGAGCCCCGACTCGACCACGCCCACCGCCTCTTCGAGTGTAAGGAGGTCATTTGTCCATGCATATGCGAGTGCCCCCTCGACAATGTCGCCCCGCTCTCCATGGTTGAGCCTAGCTGGGACCTTTAACCCCGACATCGAAAGGGATCTAGAGAGGACCTTGTCTGGCACTTTGCCTCCAAATGGTCTTCCTGAAGACCTGGACTTGGCGGACGAGTAAACGAGGTTCACGAACGAGTCCCCGAGTCTCGAGAGCCCTTTGTCCTTAGACAGCGCTAGAATCATCTCGTACGCATCCCTAATCGGGGCATCCCCCAAGAGTTTCACCGCTAGGCGAATAATCCCTTTGCTCCAAAAATATCTTATGGGCAAACAAAGCAAAAACAGCTGGACAACAGCTCGGCGGAATAATTCCTGAGCAATTGTTTGTCTGCCCTAGGTCTCATGTGCTTGACTTAACCTTCTCTTTGAACTCCTCGACTTCCTTCCCCATCCTGCTAAGGGCCTCAGCGACTGCAACCCGCGGCGCGAACCCCTCTTCCGTCACCACTACAACCCTTATGCCTCCAGTCAACGGGTGTATTATGTCGTATCCAGCCTGCTTAACGCCCTTGAGTGAGATTAGGGTCGCCCTGAGGTAGTTCCCAAGCGTGTGGTCCTCTCCGGGTATCTCTAGCTCTAGCCTGTTCTTCCCTTCGCTTATGACTTTGACCTCCATAATGAATCTACTCCTTCAGAAGGTATAGCCTGGATATCTTCTTCTTCTCCGATATATTGTCATTGGTGCAGTAGAGCCTCCCCTTCTTCAGCACGAGGTCCCCGCCGCACTTCGTGCAGGTGGCGTATATCACTCCCAGATCGTCATCGACCGTCGATAGCTGGTAGGGCGCCCATCCAGTCGTGACCTTCGCAAGGATCCTGTCATTCAGGTTCACGGCGTCGAATATGCTCTTGGTGTAATCCTTTGAAACCTGCGAAACATGCAACTGCGCTGAGAAGTCCCCCGTCAGCGGCTTCTTCCCTTTTATCTCCACGATCTTAACTAGCGCGACGTCCTCTTTCATTCCAACCACGATCCCCTCGACCGTGTCGCCGACTTCTGGCACCGCGACCTTCTTGCCTGGGACCACGCCTACACTCCTGTTCTTGGGGTCTACCTCAAGCTCCCCTGCCATGCTGGAGAAGATCTTTCCGTCCTCCTCATAAGTGCCGCTCCCCGGAATGTACTCCTCTATTACCCCAAGTTTTTCCCCGGGAGAGACTATCTTTGTTCTTGACATGTTTGCCTGCCCCTCACTATCCTGAATAGATAAGCCTCAAAGGCATATGATCTCTTTTTATGGAAGTGATAGGTCGGCGAGAGTTTTATCTTTAACGGAAGCATTTCGTCGATCCGACCGCCGCACTCCGACACGAACGTTGACAAAAACCCCCTCACTGCCTCGCCGCCCTTGTGTATCGAGTATACCCTAGGGGCGATCTCGAGGCTCTTTCGGATGAAGGCTCTATCCGAGCCCCTAACCCTGACCCCGAATGGGGGGTTCTGGACAACCACATCAGCATCAAGCTCGAGTCTGCTAACCTCTGAGTTGATAAAGTCAACGGATGAAGCCACAGAGAGCATCTGACACGTTTCCCTTGCCTTGAGGATAGACCCAATGTCGATGTCGACCCCAACGACATACTCCGCCCCCATCAGCGCTACCCCAGCGGTGAGCATCCCCGTCCCGCACCCGAGATCTACGATCCGCTTCCCTCGGACGTCCTGGTGCCTCATCTCGATGTACCATATGACCTCGGCTGCGAGCTGTGCTGGGAGCCTGTACTGCTCGTAGGCGATGTTCGGCCCCTCGAAATCTCTGACCTTTTCAAGAAGGATCTCTAGCCCTCTCTTCGACCTGGGGGGGCTTCGCCCTTCAAGCCCGCTGCGTGAAGGCTGCATTGCTATCCTCCAACCGCTTATCTCTTGCCGGGCTTAATGAACTCGAGCATCTTCCATGCCTCTGCCTCGTTCAAGACTGGTCTGTTAGGATCCTGGTACGCGTCCGTTGCGATCCTCGGGCATCCGGTTACGATGAATGCCTCAATGAATGGGAATGCCGAAAGCCTCTCGGGGCTGACTTCATCGCCGACCAGTTGATATGCCTCCCTGCCCGCCGCCCTGAGCCCTGCTGCAATCTTTTCTGCGGACCTTATGGCGAACTGCCCGGGCTTGGTCACCACAATTACCCCAAAACGCTTTGACTTCGCAGCTTCCATTATCGCCCACCACCGCTGCGAAAGAGTCTTCTTAACTATCTCGGCGGTGCTCCTGACCTCATTCCTGTATGGATCCGCGATGAATACCTCTCTCTCAACATCCATTGCAACCCCGAGGGGGTGGAATTCACCTCCACCTATGAAGAGGAAAGCGTCCACCTCGCCTTCAATCCTCTTAGCGCCGCCGGTACGGCAGCCAAGAACAAGCCCGCCTGTCTGCTTGTCGACAACGGGGGCAATCCCCGCGACCTCCAGTGCCCTGACGAACTCCCCGACATGCTCTATATGCTGGACATTAGCAAGGACCCCTGCCCTCATGAACCCCCTCTTTTTCAATTCAGATGCAGCCCGGCTGGCCAGGTCCTTGATGTCAACCACATGGGGGGCTGGAAGGTAAATTGTCTGGACCTTTTCTGCCCCCTCGATGAACTTTTTATGCCCTATATGGATTACCATGTCTGCCCCAATCATCGCAGCCTTGTCGTCCTCCAAATCGCAGCCTCCGTAGCAGGGGTTTATCGAGACATAGACTTCGCAGATCTTTGAAAGCCTGGCGATGAAGTCTGCGAGAAACTGCTTAAGCCCATCGGGGGCCTGCACAAAAACCTTCTTTGCCCCCCTACTTTCCACCTCCCCGACTGTCCTCTCGATTTCAAAATCGTACACTCTTTCACCCTCAAAAAACAGGGGTTGACTGACCGGGCTGAAGACTGGGAAAGGTGGGCGTTCTTATGCCCTTCAGTTCACTTCTATTACCCTGCAGGGCATTGGCATCTTCGCACAGGCTAGCTTCAGCGCTTGCCTTGCCACGTCCTTCTTATCCGGATTGACCCTGACGTCTATTATGGGCTGCATTGCCCTGAACCTGGCGGCAGTGCCGGCTGGTTTCCCGAAGGACCTCCTCATACCGTCCTGTAGCCTGTCCGCCCCTGCGAATGCCATCATCTTGTTTTCCCTGAGCACCTGGTGCGGATAAGCCCTGACCTTCAAGTGAAAGCCCTTTTCTCCAAGGATGGTCTGCAGGTGCTTTGTCGCGATCACCCTCGCTGCCTCAAGCGCATTGTGTCTTATCTGTCCCGCCTCCAGCGGGATCAGCCTGACGAGCGCTTGGAAGTCTCCGTTCGGGTCGCCGTAGTCGAACTTGGTGATCTTCGACCCAGGGACACCTCTTATGTACTCCTTTCTTGTGTAAGCCGGCGTATCGAAATACCGGTAGCAGTGTGCCGGTCTCTCTGGCATGATTATTCCTCCGAATGCTTCCAAATGGAAGTGAAATCCTTAGTATTTTAGCTTTTCCATGCTCTCTTAGGGCCTTTCGCCTTCCAGGTCATTTTCATGACCACAATGCTCTCGAATTCGAAATCCCTGCGCCCTACCACATGGGCATCAAGTCCTTCCGACTCCGCCCTCTCAATGCTCTCATTTATCCCATTGAGGCTGGACTGTAGCATGTATGCCCTTCCGCCCGGGCTCAGGAAATCGCCGACCTCTGAGATGAACCTGTCTATGATCAGCCTGCCTGAAGCCCCCCCGCTCCAGGCTAGATCAGCCGGGTCCCCGTCCCCATCTGGTAGGTAAGGCGGGTTGATTAATATCAAGTCGAACTCTCCACGAAGGGGCGAGAAGAGATCTCCGATGACTGCATGCACCCTCATGCCATTCTCCCTGTAGTTCAGAAGGGTATTCATCGCAGCCGCCGGGTTCAGGTCAACCGCGACCATTTCCACTACGCGGCTGGCTATACTCAGCCCTACAGCGCCGGTTCCGGAGCAGAGCTCTAGCCCTCTCGCTGCCCTCTCTCCGCTAACCGCGTCCATCAGCAAGAATGTGTCCTCTGAAGGGGGGTATACCCCGTCAAAGACTCGTATCTCGAGCCCCCTTATCCTCAATGCATACCGCCCCCAACCTCGAAAACGCTCTGCTTATCTCCAAGAAATCGCTTGGACTGAGCTCGAAGACCCTTTTCTCTATCAGCCCGCCTCCAATCATGGCTTCAAGCGATGCCCTGTCTATGCCCCTCGACTTAGAGAACGTCTCAAGGGCTTTTCTAATGGTCCTCCTCCTCTGTGAGAAGAGGAATTTGAGCGTCGCGTCGAGCGCCTTCCACTCTGCCGAATTTTGCGCCTCTATCTTTTTTATAGCGACTACTGTGCTCTTCACGCTCGGGGCGGGGTAGAACGACTCAGGAGGGAAATCGGCTACTGCCTTTACCTCGGCTAATAGCGATACGGCCACACTAAGCCTCGAATAATCAGGGTCAGAAGGTTTTGCCCGAAGTCTGTCTGCAACCTCCTTCTGGTAGGTGAATGCCCCGAACCTGAACCCCCTTTCCGAGAGCAGCTTGAAGGTTATTGGCGTTGATATTGAGTAGGGGAGGTTCGAGACGACCTTGTCGACCTTGGGCAACTCGATCCTCAGGATATCTGCCTTGATGACCTCTACATTTGATCCAGAGAACTTTTCTGACAGATACCTGGCGGAGGCCGGGTCGTTCTCTACGGCTATGACTTTCCTTGCCTTCTTGCTTATCTCCTCTGTCAGCGTTCCTATCCCGGGCCCTATCTCGAGCACGGTCTCGTTCCCAGAGATTGCTGCAGAATCCAATAGGCACTTGATCAGTGCAGGATCAACGACATAGTTTTGACCATGGGATTTGCTCGGCCTTATGCCAGCCTCCTCCAACGCCCTCTTTGTGAGCGCGAGGAGCGAACGGTCGGTCAAGATCAGAATTCCTTCCTCATAGGAGGCTTGGTGAAGATGTAGTACTTGTCTTCATTCATAATCTCCTGCATTATCCTCTTCACAATCGTCTTCTTCGGATCCGGTATGCGCGTCCTGCTCTGGATGTCGTCGAAGCTCGCAAAGGGCCCCTTCTTCCTCTCCTCGAGGATCTGCCACATCGCCTTCTTACCTATCCCTGGGAGGAGCTCCAGTGAGTGCATCCTGGTGGTCACAGGCCCGGCGTTGTTGAAGAACGCGACGAACCTCTCCGTGTTTTTGGTCACGAGCTCCTCTATGACGCTCGGGAGCTCATCCTTTGCATTCTGGGTGAGCTCCTCGTAGTCGATCCTCCTCTTCACGTGGTCGATCTTGTCCCTGCCCCACTTTCCTATCGCGATGAGCTCCCTGTGCTGGAACGATGCCCCTGGTACTGGGATCAGCTCGAGTAGCGTAAAGTACTCCGTCCCCACCGCTTGGACCAGCGGCTCCCTCCTGTACAGCGGCCTGGTGTCCCTAGGATGTCCGTAGGGGAGGTGCTCCAGGACAACAGCGAAGTCTTCAAATTTTCTCGGCTGATCCCTCTGGCTGCTCATAACTCTCACCGTTTAAGCGCTCTATTTACATTATTAGATGCATTAAAATAGATATAGGCTTACCTGAACATGTTGATGATGCTCAGGATCTTCTCGAGCTCGGAGGGAAGGACAGGTCTGCTTTCTGCGGAGAATATCGTCCTAAGCTCCTCGACACTCATAGGCAAGATGTTTACTATCTGTGTCGCGAGCGTTCCTGAGATGCCTTCCTCCTTCAGCCTGGACAGCAGGGCGTCCGCTTTCTCGGCATCAAGCTTCGAGAACTTGGCCGCATAGTCATAGGTGATCTTCTGGAGGTGGCTCAGCTCCCCGTCCTTTTGGCGCTGCTCAATCAGCATTTTGACCTTGGGGAGCGTAACCTCTTCTTCCTTAACAATCTCTCTGGGCATTCACTGCCCCTCTATCGGCTTTATGTGCTCAGGTCTTGCGATGATAGTCTTCTCAAACCCGCCCATATGGACCCTGATGACGTATGCCCTGCCCCTCTTCTCGACCACAGTGCCGGTCCTCCCGTGGAACCTCCTGTGCGGCATCCCCTTTACCGTGGACGGGTCTATCTTGATCGTGACCTTCTCGCCCTCAGCGTAATCCCTGAGTATCCTGTTGATTGGGGAGAGCCCCCTCTCTCTCGGGCCCTTCTTAAGAAGGGTTCTGGTCCTGTTCCTGTAACCAACCGAATGCCTCATATCTATACACCCTCGTTTACCGCAATCACGTCGAGCTCAGTGCATCTCGCCCCGCAGCCAAGGATCTCCGAGACGCTCGGGGTTGTCCTCCCCCCGTCCCCTGAGATCAGCTCTTTTACGTAGAGCCCGCCCTGGCAGCGGACAACGAGCTCAAGGTGCCTAGGGTCGATCATCTTGACCGACATCTCATAGACCTTCTTGAGCCTGAGCCTGTCAGCCCGGCGATGCAGCACTCTGTTCGGAGTTAATTGATTTATAACACATCCATTAAAGCTTTTCCCCAATGCCCCTGCCTCTTCCTCGCTTATATCGCGGTCCAGCTCAACGAGTGCCCTGTAGACCTTCTCTGCGACCTTGGCGCCTTCCTTGAGCCTCCTCACGGTTCTCCTGTCCGAGAGCCTGAGCCCCGCAACCTCAACCATCCCGTTCCCTTCCTTGTTAATTTCGGCTTCTACTGCCTTGAGATCCAGCTCTCTAATCTTCGGTTCCCTTACCTCTACCACGAAAGGTCTTCCGTTCCCGCTCATTATCGCATCCACGTCCTCCCTGCCCGCCCCGTGGAACTTGGTCTCCTTCCCGCCAGCTGCCTTGAGGATTGGCCCACAGACTATCTCCTCCACAGATATTGGATAGATCTTCCCAGTGCCGTGGCAGATCTCGCAACCTCTCCCCCTGCAGTGTACGCAGTCCCACTTCGACTGGGGTATCCCCCTGGCGAGCTTCCTGTACCTGCCGAATACGAATAAAGGCATCGGGCTGACCTCCACCACAGGTCCGGGTATCCCGACCGTGACGACCACGTCGGGCTTAGCGAACTCAACTTCCCTGCCAGTTGCCTTCGAGACCAGCTTCCCGATCTCCCTGCTGGTCTCCATTTTCATTGACTCCCCGAACTCGATTCCAAACTCCGACTTTACCTCATCCTCGCGCTCGGCAAGCTCCCCGGAAACCTTCACTCCAATGAGAAATGTCTTGTATTCGTACCCTTCAAGCGCCCTGACGGCCTCCGCCGCGTACTCGCCCATCCTGTCCATTATCCCGCCGCATATGTAGCAACTGTCCTTGGAGGTCTCACCGACTAGGTTTGAGGCAGGGGCGTGGGCGCCTCTAACGGCAAGATCCCTCAAGACCCCTTCTTGGGACTCATCCCCTTTCTTGAGCCCCATGTGCGCCTCCATGGTGATCACCAATTTCAGTGCAAACCCTCTCTCCTTGTTCGTGATCCCCCTGCCCAGCCCGCCAAACTGCCTCCCAAAACAGCTGTCGCAGAGCGGGTACCTGTGGAGCATCGATCTTACCTTCTCGATCAGTGACATAATCAACACCGGAGAACTCGTGAGTACCTTCCACCGGGAGATGGAATATAAACCTTGATCCTTGATTCAGGGTTGCGACCTGTCTATCGCATTGTTTAAGATCACTGCAGCCTGGTCCGCGGTCAACCTTCTCGCCCCGAGGCGGAGTGGCTCGAATCCTGACCTCTTCAGCCACTCTAGAACATCATGCTCTATGCCCTTGCACCAGAAGACCACCGAGATGTCCGACCCTATCCCGTGTGTGCTCCCCGGTCCATCAAAAAAGAATTTTCTACCTGGGAGCCTTGGCGCCAGATCTGCTATATCTGCCCTCTTTGCGCTCACGCCCTGAAGAACCCTATGCTTCCCCCCCTCCTCCACCCTCCTAAGCCCTGCCCTCAAAATTCCTGAGAGTGATTGCTCGTCGGGCCTAACAGTCCTCATCGCCCAGCCTTCAAAACTGACCAATACCTCGTCATCAAACAGGACTGCGGCCCAGACATCCTTCCTAGTCCCGTGCGATAGCAGGAGGGATCCTGCTATGAATCTCGTCAGCAGCCCTCTGTTGGAAGCGAGGTCAGTCTTTCTTGCCAGAAGCATGAAACTTCGCAAGACGATGCCCCTAGTACTTCGGGATCTGCCCGCCCTTAATCCCTGGGAATCTCTTCTGTTTCGTGACCATCTGCTTGACGAACTTCTTGCTCATCTTGTACTGGTCGAGCAGCTCCCTTATGTCCTTGGGGGTCGTGCCCGATCCCCTTGCTATCCTCCTGATCCTAGACCCGTCGATTATGTGGGGCTCCTCAAGCTCCTCCTGTGTCATGGACTGCATTATCACCATCCACCTCTTCATCCTCTCCTCGGAGAGATCCATCGCCTCCTTTGGGAGGCTGAGCCCCATTCCAGGTATTGACTGCAGGATCTTGCTCAAAGGTCCCATCCTCCTTAGCGCCTGCATCTGATTGTAGAGGTCCTTCAGGGTGAACCTCCCTGAAGCTATTGCACTCAGGTCCTTTGACATTGAGGTGGTCTTCTGGACCTCCTTGACCTTCTCGACCAGCGCCTCGATGTCCCCCATCCCGAGGAGCCTGCCCACGAACCTCGGCGGGCTGAAAGGCTCGATCTCTTCTATCCCTTCGCCAGTCCCGATGAACCTTATTGGCGCCCCTGTCGCCGCGACCGCAGAGAGGGCGCCTCCCCCCCTGGCAGATCCGTCCAGCTTCGTCAGGAAGATAGTCCCTATCTTGGTCGCCTGGTTGAACGCCTCAGCCTGCTGCATCGCCTGCTGCCCTATGGTGCCGTCCAAGACAAGTATTATCTCGTCCGGAGAGATTGCTTCGGCTATCTCTTTCATCTCGTTTATGAGATCGCCCTCATTCTTGTGCCTCCCCGCGGTGTCAACAATTATTAGCTCGATCCCCTTCTCCTTCATCTTCTGTACGCCATTCTTGGCGATCTCCACCGCGCTTTGGTTACCCTTTTCGCCGTAGAACTCCGCGCCTGCCCTATCCGCAAGCTGCTTCAGCTGGTCGTATGCCCCCGCCCTGAAGTTATCCGCACAGACCACCCCGACAGAGAGACCCTGCTTCTTGTGGTGCCATGTAAGCTTGGACGCTGTTGTGGTCTTACCTGAGCCTTGGATCCCGACCAGCAGGACCACCGTGGACCTGCCCCTCTGGTACTTGGGGAGCTGCGCCTTCTCGCCCCCAAGGAGGCCTGTCAGCTCGTCATACACGACCTTGACCGCAAGCTCCCTCCTCGTGATCCCGGGCGGGAGCTCCTCCTCGAGTATCCTCTTCTCGATCCTCTTCGAGAGCTCTGAGACAAGCCTCACGTTGACGTCAGACTGTATCAGGGCGCGCTGGATGTCCCTGACCAGTTCCTTCACAGCCTTCTCATCTACGACGGGCGCTCTAAGGATCTTCTTTATTGCATTGCCAAGAGAGCTGCTGAGGCTGTCCAATACCATCTGGCACACCTTGCTTTACAGATGATGAATTGGCGGTCTTCCTCTAAAATGCTTTGGGGCTCAAAAAGTGGAACAGGGTTTACTTGACCCTCATTATGTGCTTCTCATTGAGTATGTCCCAGTACTCGACCTCTGCCCCTGGCGCTATCTTCGCCATTATCTCCTCGTCTTTCGGTTTCTTTACCTCAAAAGTCTCATAGCTCTCTAGGTCCATAAGCTGAACTGAGTCTGGCATAATCGAGATGACTTGGGCAGCCCTCTTCTCCACTATCGGGACGTCTACCCTCTGGTCTGCTGGGGCGACGATGTTTCTCTTGACTCCGTCGAAGATGCCGACCGCCACGACCCTGCCTTTCGCTGAGCCGTGCTTTCCTGTCTTCGACTTCTCCATCGAGACGACCCTGCAGGGCACTCCGTCTATGACCACGAAGCTGCCCTCTTTCAGTGAGCCAATTTCAACAGGTTTCGTTGACATCAGTCTCTACCATCCGGTTGTTTTTGAGTAAATGGAATAAGTAAATAAATCTTATCATGCTCTCGTGCGGCAAGTGGAAAGACTGCCTCCACAGCGAGAGTCTACATTTTACTGGACCTGGTGGCAAAGACAATCTTGGCATGGCTGGTTTTCATCTGGATATTTGCAGCATTCTAAAACCTCCCTTTTACTCAATTTTATGATTCCTTATGGGCGCAGTTGCTGATCTCGGATAAAGTAATTAACCAGTTTCTCATTCACGATCTCAGGCGGCTCTGATTGACCACCTCGTTCTCGGTAAACTCCCCGCGGTGCGATCAGAGGACCCAGATCGTCGCGGAGAAGGACGGCTCCGCGATTAAAATAAGGCTCAACACGACCTGCCCGAGAGTCAAGGCGTACGGGGAATCCCTCGGCGAAATCAGCATAAGTGACTTGGCTCAACCAATACTGAAGAACCCGATTTATGTCGTAGCCTCCTCGAAGCTCGGTCCTGAGTGCGTTGTTCCCTGCGCAGTTGTATCTGCTGCCTGGACAGAGGCTGGCATGGTCGCAAGGAGCATTCTCAACCGATTCCCTAGCACTTGCTTCACTTATGAAGGATCATCAGACAACAAATTGTGAGAATGTAATGAATGCAATTTTGGAATTTTGGTCCGATTTCGTGCAAAGAATAATCAGT
>JAULTB010000042.1:0-8985 GCA_038801655.1 Candidatus Methanosuratincola thermotaenarum
AGAAGGGCGGGAGCGCCGAGGCAGGGAAGAAGACCTCGCTAATACTCTCGATAGACCACGTCCCGGGATCGCTGGCTGCGGTGCTCAACTGCTTTGCCAAGCACAGAATCAACGTGACCATGATACTATCGAGGCCCCTATACATGAGACCGTGGGAGTATCTGTTCTTCTTAGACTTTGAAGGGAATCTGGGTGATGAGAAATGCATGGCAGCCATAGAGGAGCTGAGGAAAAAGACGAGGTTCCTGAGGATACTGGGGAGCTACTCAGAGTTGCAGTGATCGGCACCGGAAAGATGGGGAGGTGCCTTGCCACCCTCCTCAAGGGCAACGCCGAGGTAACTTTGTGCAGCCGGGAGCCTGAGAGGGCGAGAGCCCTAGCCAGGAGGATGGGGATTGCCGGCGCCGGGGTGCCCGAACTCAGCGCTAGCGACGTCGTTGTCGCCGCAATACCCACCGAGGCCTTGACGGGATTCGCAGAGGAGTGCGCCGGGATGATGCGCACTGGTGCCGCCTTTGTCGATGTCTCATCGGTTAAAATGGGGGTGGTGGAAGAGGTTCTGAAGAGGCTACCCGATGGGGCAGGCTACGCCAGCATACACCCGCTCTTCACTTCCCCGCGGGTGAAGGATAAGGACATAGCGTTCATTGCGATCAGGGAGACGGAGACCCTAAAAAGATTCAGGGAAGCTTTGGCCAAGGCTGGCAGGGTTTTCGAGACGACCCCCGAGGAGCACGATCGGGCAACGGCCGCCACCCAAGTGCTCCACCATTTCGCCCTGCTCACGATTGAGAGGGCGCTGCTGAAGCGCGCGAACGAGTCCGAGATCTTCAAGACCCACAGCCTCAGGAGGACGCTCGCGGTCATCCGAATGGTCGAGAGAAACCGCGAGACGGTCATGACCATACAGAGGCTCAACAGGTTTGGGAGGGAGGCGAGGGAGGAATTCATCCGCGAGGCAGAGGCATTAAATTCCGAGCTGTCGGAATAGCCGATCCTGCCGCACGAACCTGCCCCGAGTCGCACTCGAAATGCTCCTTTTTGCAAATCTCCGCGCGAAGCGCATGGTAAATTAAATTAAAATTAGGCACGCTCTAATAATCCATGAGAGTGCCAATATGGATCCCCTGCTAGGCTTCACGCTCTCTCTGATCATTGCTGCTGCTGTCGCGACGGTACTGAAGCGCATGAAGATCTCGCCTGTCGCAGGGTACATAATTGCAGGGCTGCTGATAGGCCCAGTATTCAGGGCAGTGGACCCAACCTCGGAATACATAACTATTGCGAGCAACATCGGGATAGCGCTGATAGCATTTGAGATAGGGCTAACCGCTAAACTCGGTTTCCTCAGGAGGCACGGTCACGAGATAGGCATGACCGCGCTGATTGAGTTCGCAATCATTGCTTTCCTTGTGGCGGCAATCGGGGTCTCGGTTGGATTGCCGATCATCGTCAGCGTGATTCTGGGGCTAATGGCGCTCAACACAAGCACTGCAATAGCATTTAAGATGGTGGAGGCGAGCGGAAGGCTATCCGAGAAATCCTCGCTGCGAATATTGAGCGTAGGGACTATTGAAGACATCACCGTAATGGCTGGAATCTCGCTCATACCTGCCTTCTCCCAATTAGGAAAGCTCGATGTCGAGAATGTCTTCTACCAAATCTCTTTTGTCATGATCACAATACTAGTCGTCTTGGTCGTGAGCCTGCAGATAATACCCAAGATCTTTTCGCTTGTCTCAAAGGGGAATGAGCAAGAGGTCACTATGCTGCTGCTCCTGGCTACAGCAATTGGATTCGGCTGGCTGGGGAACTACATGGGGATCTCGTTCTCTCTCGGAGCCTTCATCGCAGGGCTCGTAATCTCCTCGGTAGACCTTCCGCAGGATGCCATGGATCGGATGGTCTCGCTGAGGGATCTATTTGCAATCCTGTTCTTCATTTCGATCGGACTGACAATGCCAAGCATAGAAAATCTCGAGATCGTTGCTTATGCGGCAGCAATAGCTGTTGCAATAATAGGGCTGAAATTCTTCTCTTTCACCGCAGCTGCCTGGTTGATCGGTAAAAGGCTGGAGAAGGCGATAAGGATCGGGTTCTACATGATCCCGATCAGCGAGTTTGCGCTCATAGTGGCGAGCGAAGGCTATAGGTACGGCTTCATAGACGCCAGCTTCTTCATGGGGTCAGCATTCGCTGTAATCATCTCAGTGATTTTGGCCTCAATTTTGGTCAAGAATGACGAATATTACGCGGGCAAGGTCGCATCCATAGTGCCGAATAGGGTCCAGAAGAGTGTCGAAACATTCTCCGCACGCATGGCGGGATTCTTGGCGGGGAGGATGTTGAAGGAAGGAGAGGGGCGCAGGTTGCTGCTGGGGATGGGGAGCAAGATAGTTGTGATCATAGTCATAACCACGATAGGGTCCCTTTTGATCCAGACCCTGGATGAGATTCCACTCGTCCAAGACTTTCTACTAGCGGCCCAGGTAGGGGTTGCAGCGATGGTAGGGCTCATAGTACTGACCGAGATGATCAGACTCGGGGGCGACATTAGCAGGACCATTGAGATGGTCCTTGGGATCAGAGGACAGGAAGCGAACAGGATTCTCAAAGCATTAAGGAATTCCGTCTATTTGCTCATATTGTTAACAATCTCTACAATAGCAACGCTCAGCGCAGCCGCCTTTGTAAGGAGGTTGCTCCAAGAATCTGGAGGGCTTGCAAACATCCTTTCCTTTGCGATCATCATCTCATTCGTTCTCATAGCATTCTACTTCTCTTACAGCAGGATAAGGAAGATGCTCGAAGCACTCGAAGGGGTAATCGACAGGATTTAGGGGCAAGTTATGCGGGGGGCTGCGCGAAGAATTTCCGAAACTGCCTTTTGGAGAGGGCGAAAAATATGTACGATATGATCAGCCCAGAAGCCAAGGATGCGGCGAGGGATGGATACAGCCCATAGCCAATGCCCATGAATATGTACAAGATTACAGGCAATGCGGAAATCAGCCCCGCCACCCCTAGCACCAGCATTGAAAGGAGGAGACCTGTGCCTGAAATGTAGCTGCTCCGGGGCTTCTCGTCGAGCTCGGGGTATCTTGAGCCGAAATACAGACCGATGCTTACAGAGGCGCATGCCATCGCGGTGCCCAGCACGAGCAAGCTTGCGGCAGCATTCGACCCTAAATTGAACGCCAGTGAGAAGACCCCCGAAAACGCCAGGGAAAGGACAAGCGAGAGGGAAAGTGGCAAAATAGCCTTCGCCTTGAAGTACGACTCAGGACAAACTGGCGAGGCGAATATGCGCCACAATGCCCTGCCTTCCTGACCTATCGACATGGCAGACAGGAAGAGACCGAAGACTCCAGTCCCCATGAGCGAGAATATGCCGGCATAACCGTATAACTCGTAGCGATCCATCGGACCCATAGTCAGGAACAAAGGCATCATCATTACGAGCGGGATCGACCAGAACCTCACCATCTCCTTCCTCCTCGCCAGCGACCGGAAATCCTTCGCTATGACTGCCAGCTCAGCCTGTGTCAAAAACAGGCTGCCAAAGCTGCCCACCAATCCCAAAAGCTTGCCCAGCCTCCCAAGATCGGAATGGCTAATCCTGATTGCCACGGGCAGAGGGACCCAGTACCTTGATCTCACGGCAACCGCGCTCAGCATCAATGCGCCCCCAAAGAGGAGCGTTACCGCTGAGAAAAAAGCAGCGGATGCGAAATCACCCGCCGACGCTTCTGCCACGACTATCGAAGGCCAAACCAATGGCACGAACCAGAGCTCTTGGATTCTCGGCGCGATTGACTCGAGGACTCTGAACAGTATCCCCGGATTGAAAAAAACCTGCGAGAGGGCAAGCACGAGGACTATCAGCACAGCCCTGGAAAAGATGGCAGTCCTGCCCCCCTTCTTAGAGAATGTAGAGGAGACGCGGTTCACGACGGATTTTATTATCTCTGAAATGAAGCCGCCCATCACTGCGCAGAACACCGCCAGCAACGAGGACACTGCCCAAGCATCCATTAACCCGAACCTGAGAGCCAGGGCAAGGGAGACGCCAAAAACTGCGGCCACAACGTAGCAGTAAGAGAGGACTGTCGAGACTGAGGACGCAAGGACGTACTCGGAGGAGGAGATCGGCATGTAGTTCACCATTTCGCTCGACGCATACTGCGCGTTATCGCCTATGACGAAGAGTATTCCGTAGAGTACGACGAGCGATAGGGCGATCAGCGGCACCGAGGAGAGCAGCTGCACCGACAATGCCCGCAAGTAGGCGATTTCAGGCTCGGGGACGATCCCGAGCAAAGCATAGGCGATGGAAAAGGAGGCTGCAAAAACAATCGCGGCAAGCAGGACCAGCCCAGTCGGCTTTGAGAGCAGGCCCCTCGAACGCCCTCCACGCCCCCTTGTCTGGGAGAGCAGGAGTATGAGCAGGATTGCATTTACCCTCGACCACCTCATCTGCTGAGCTCCTCCACCACCGCTCGGACGTCGGACCCTCCTGTGAGCGCCAAGAAGACTTCCTCGAGGCTGGATCCCTGCATGCCAGCCTTCCCCTTCAGATCCTCAACAGCCCCCTCGGAGACGAGCGACCCGCCGTACAGTATCGCAACCCTATCGCATATGACCTGAGCGATCTCCAGGATGTGGGTGCTGAAGATGGTCGTCACGCCTTCCCTGCTCAGCCTGTTCAGCAGATCCTTGACGATCTTCGCAGACCGTGGATCCAATCCGTTCAGCGGCTCGTCCATTATGAGCAGCCTTGGCCTGTGGACCAGCGCCCCGATTATAGCAACCTTCTGGCGCATGCCTTGGGAGTAGCCGCTGAGCAGCTCGTCCTCCCTGCCCGAAAGCTCGAAAGCATCCAAGAAATGCGCCACCCTAGTACGCTTCTCCTCCGGGGGCAACCCGTAAAGATCGGATACGAAATCAAGGTACTCCCTTGCTGTCAGGAAGTCATAGAGTCTCGGGGTCTCCGGCACGTACCCGATAATCCGCCTGACGTCTATCGGCTTTTCGTATGGTCTAACCCCGAAGATCGAGATCTCACCAGCGTCGGGCTTGATCAGTCCCACCATCATCTTCATGAGCGTGCTCTTCCCGGACCCGTTCGGCCCCAGCAGCCCGTAAACCTGACCCTCCTCAATGTCGAGGGAAAGGTTGTCGATCGCCCTGACCTCGCCGAAATTTTTTGTGAGCAAAGACGTGTGGACTGCAAGCGCCATGTCAGGTTTCACCATTAACTAAAATTACAGTTCTGAATATAAAATGTTTTTTATTTAAAAGAGACTTTTGGTTTCTTAACACCAAAATTTTTCTTTAAAAAATCGAGGCGCTCAACGTTTAGGCTTGTTCTCTATTGACTAAGAGGAGGGAAAACGATCACTCGACCGAATTGAGGCGAGATAAAGTCAGGTCCAAGGCACCTCATGCAGGACCAATAGCTCATGCAAGAACGGTAAACCTCATTGTGTCTTTCACATAATTCCATTCGGCGAAGCTCGCCTTTAAATGCCTCGCATCAATGTATGTGGCTGATAGTTTCTACTGTTATGCAAAAGCGGGGGTAAGGCTTTGGCATCGCTTTACAAAGATCGAACATGAATCAGTTATCAAAACAATTAAGAGTTGAAAAGGGACGGTTTCGCAATTTGGAATTTTCCTTGAAAAAGAGCGCAAACCAAGAATTAATTACGCATTCCCAGAGAAATTCGCTGACAATTGAAGATGGAGTTTCTTAATTAATGGAAAGAGGGGTAGACAATTACTGGCTCGTGGCATACAAGCCCCTAAAGCATGATTTTATCATATTGAAAGAAAATTTTGATCTACGAGACAATAAGCTGTTGACGGCCATCGAGGCGCAGAATGAAGGGCTCAAGTCACAACTGCTCGAAAAAAGGATTCCAACCAAATTCTCGCAACCCCTTCCAAGAAGGAAAAATCAACAAAGCAGGAGAGCCATCTGTTGCAAGAGCTTGCAGAAAAAGGCGGAAAGAGTGAATCTGCCAGATAAGTTTAGCATTGATGGAAGTAACCGCTGTAAAGTTGAAACAATTCTTACTAGAAAGGATTCTTTGCCACTGACGCTGTACCAGTTCGCATCGAAAACCGGCTAGCATTCCAGGATGAAAATGCGCTGATGTTGCTTAAGGAGGAAAGAGAGAAAGAGATCCCAAAAATGGACGCTGAATGTGCCGTGCTCCGATTCCAGAACCAGCATTTCAAGGTAAACAAGATGATAACGCCAAGGCTGAATGCATTGCCCTCGGAGAAAAGAAGACGCAATGATCTTTGCCGGCTGCATCGAATGCGCCACACGGCTCGGGAGGCGCGGGATGACTGAGAATCCGATAAAACAAACGAACTATACGGCAGTTATTGAAAAACAGATGCGGCAGAAGTAACTGAGCATGACAAAATTAAGAGTTAAAATGCAAAAATACGGACATCCATCAAAGGAATGTGGTCAAACCTGAGGGGGGCATGGGGTGGAAAGACAACTGTCTCTAAAGGAATTAAGACTTTGGCATCGTACCCTTTTTCAGCAGTGATGTTAGCGCCTTGCGGTACTCCCTTTGGAGCCTCTGGAATTCATCATACTCCTCGTCTGAAAGCGACAACAGTCGGGCATACTCCAAAATAGTCTGTTTTGTCAGGAAGCCAGCGCTCTCAAGCTTCGAGACCTCGGAGTCATACTTTCCGGAGCCGCAACACTTCGCAAGCTTCGCCTGCAATTCGATGAGCCTAGCCATCTTCGCTTGATCTTCATCTATCTCGAATCCTAGTTCCTTTAGCCCCTTAATGGCAGCTTGCAGCTCTTCAGCCGCGTATTTCTGACCCATGGAAGCTTCGCCCATATGGAACAGGAATGCCTCAGCGGCGGCCCTGTAGTAGCTCTCTATAAGGTGTTCCACCCGTTCTTCTCTTGCAACCTCTACCAGCCCAGCCTTGAGCAGTTTCTTTATGTGATGGTAAACCGCCTGTGGCGTGAGACCAAGTTCTCCTGCGAGCTGGCTCACGGTCATCTCCTTCGCCCTTAGCATATGGATTATTTTCCGCCGCGTGTCGTCTGCCATTAGCTGGAACGCTTCTGGATCGCTGACTGTCATTATCGATTTCATGATAAACTTCCACGTTAAAATCGATGTCTGAGTTCCTATATAAGCATTTTGTAATTAAGACGTATTAAACACTATGAAAATTAGAATGTGGCAATTCAAACCAAAAGTTTATAAGGATATGTCTTTTTTAGTAGTAAAATAGAGATTTTAATATAGAGTGGAGTGGTTGAATGATGCTCTGGTTGGAAAGGCTGAAAATTGGCGCCCCTTGGGTTTCACGCTTACAGTTTGGAACAGACCTCGATATATTGACCAATAAGATTGATAATTCTGACAGAACGGATTGCTCGGCTTTTGGCGACGAACAATCAAAGATGGCCTGGGAAATTGAGAAGATAAGAAACTGCCAAAACTGCTCGTTGGTCAAAGAACACGTGGTCAAGCAGGCAAAATAACATGAAAGCTATGATTTTTTGTTCTATTTTTTGAATTTTATAAGAAAACTATTTGATTATTTTTTAGCTTCTCAACCCAGAACGAATGTTTTTGGAGATTCATTTTTTCCTGATCTTGTAGACGCACCTCTTGTTGCCCTTCGCGATGCGCTCGGTCTCTTCGACATCGAAGGGCTTCCCGAAGACCTCCTCGAAGACCCCGGCGATTATGCCCCTCACCAGGGCCCCGTAGGGCTCCGGTCACTTTTGCATCTTTTCACTCGAAGGAGCCGTGGACCAGCTGTTCCCGCATTTAATGAATAAAAATGCAATAACGCACAAGATAAAGATCAATACTACGAGTATTATCGACTCCGTTAAAGGCAATGCCGGTTTCTGCCCTGCAGCCATATTCGCATGGTAGACCTCGAACTCGCAGAAGCCTTTGTAGGCTTCGGTGAATATCTCTATATGCTTCAGCTTCACGTGGTCCAGCTTGTAGTAGTCCATCATTTGGGCAATATAGTCATTAAGCTTAATTGAATAATGTTTGTAAACCCCAGGCTCCAGGTTGTCCGCGAGCTTGAACTGCGCTACCGAGTTGTTCCTCCATTCAAAGAACCACGTTTGGTTCTTCTGGATTCTGTCGCCGTAGTAGCTGAAGAACTGGAGCTCGGTCTGGTAGCACTTCACCTGGTAATCGTCTTTGTATCCGTCAAAGAAGAGCACTATGGCTACATTGGTCGAAGAGTTGCCAGGGTCATAGGCAGTGTAATCGACCAGCTTGAGGTCGATATCAAGCACTAAATCCCGTGTCGGGAACCCTTCCCTCACCTCGAACTCGTCGTCGAGCAGCCCATATCTTATTCCCCAGTAGTGGGGCATCAGGCCGCGCGAAAGCTTTGACAGGCCCCACGAGCCGGAGGTGTCGTTTATCCACATCACGAACTTGCCGCTGGAGTCGTCGTAGTATGACGCCCCAACCGCATCGCCGTTGAAGCCTCCCCATGTCTCGTAGCAGACATTATCTGGACGGAGGCTGAAAACTGGGGAATTTGACATGAAAACCACAAGCAAAGCACTGCGATCAAAAAAAGGAGGCTCAAGACCCCGGCCAGATTTATGCCCGCAGCATTTACTTCTTTATGCATTCCATCGTTGCGTAGAGCCTTGTTGAACCTCGCGTGAGGGGAACGAGCATTGGCGATCATCCTCTGTCCTTTGGAAATGCATTAGTTTCCGACCGAACATAAGCTTTGTAATTAAAATGGCTTTAATCCTCTTAAATCAATAACTCTGATTTTATTCGAGCCGAAATCGATGAATTCGTAACTTCCGTTATGGTTTATTTCGCAGATGTAACGTCTTCAGGATAAATTTGCTTTTTGATCGATTTTGGTGGCGGGCCCGCTGGGATTCGAACCCAGGTCCTGTGGCTCCGAAGGCCACCGCCATGATCCGGACTAGGCCAC
>JAULTB010000043.1:0-8106 GCA_038801655.1 Candidatus Methanosuratincola thermotaenarum
CGGGCTTGGTAGCCTTCGGATGGGTTATCCTGTGGCGAAGGCCTTCGTGGGTTCGAATCCCACTCCCCGCACCAAATTTTTGAAAAATGCCCCCTCCTGGATGAAAACGGGTTTTAAATTTTCCATCACCCTTCCTTTACAACTAACCCTAATTAAATAAATTGGCCTTCCAATTTTACCCAGTTGACCTTTAAATTTATTAGCCGATGCGCCAAACCCATTATGAGGTATTCCGTGTTGAAGATCCCCGAAATTTTGGGTCTCCTGCTTTCTTGGTTCGTAATCACGCTCTGCTTCTCTTTATGGACCTTGTTCGACTCTCCGGACCTTTTCCTTTCCGTATTCCTTCTGGCCGGATCATCGGCAGGTCTGGGTTTCTTGCTCCATGAGCTTGCCCACCGCTCGACGGCCAAAAGATACGGGTGTCATGCGTACTACAACGTGTGGCTCTTGGGGATCATACTTGCACTCATTATGTCCGTTGTTACCCGCGGCAATGTAATCTTCGCAGCCCTGGGTGCCGTGTACATCATTCCAATGATGACTGCCCCTTCCCTCGATGTCAGCGCGATGAAGAAGGTTTTTGGGGTGATTTCGCTCTCCGGTCCAGCAATGAACCTCCTCTTGGTCGCCTTCTTCTTTGCCATCTCTTACCTTGGAGGGGTTTTTTCCCTTCTGGGGCTCTACGGGATGCGGATCAACCTCTGGCTCGCGGCGTTCAACCTGATTCCGATCCCGCCTTTTGACGGGTACAAGGTCTTCTCATGGTCCAAGGCCATCTGGGCGCTGTTTGCCCTGCCATCCTGGGCATTGGTACTGCTAACGTAATTGCAATAAGCAATTAAGCCTTAGAGCCCAAGAATAGATCGGTGTCCATACCATGCTGCCTTATGAGCTCAAGGTCTTGGAGGAGCTTGTTTCAATCAATACCGACTCCATCAAGAAGTGCGGTTACGAGGAGTGCGCCTCCCTGATATCCGAAAGGATGAGGGAGATCGGTCTGAATGTCGAAGTCTTCGATCCTGTTGCGCTTACGGGCGACGGGAAGAAGAGGCCTAACGTGATCGGCACGTTGGAATTGGGGGCAGATAAAACACTCGGGCTGCTGACGCACTACGATGTCGTGCCACCTGGCGAGGGCTGGAAAAGGGACCCTTTCAGGCTGACCGTTGAAGGTGATCGGGCTTATGGGAGGGGATCTGCCGATGACAAATCTGCAATCGCTGCGTCTCTTGGCGCTCTCTCTCGCATCAAGGAGAAGGGGAAGTACAACGTAAAGTTGATCGCGTCGCCCGATGAAGAAGTTGGTGGCCGTTGGGGGATAGGCTATGTGATCAATGACCTCAATTTGAGGCTTGACTGCGGAGTGGTGGTCGACGCGATGCCGGATATGGTCTGCGTAGGGGCGAGCGGGATAGTTCAAGGGCAGGTCCTAGTTAGGGGGATCCAAGGGCACGCAGGTTACCCCCACCGGTCCGACAACCCGATCCCGAAGCTGGCCTCGCTCATAAGGGAGTTCGAGAATTTCGCCCGATTCAGGGAGGGTAAACTCTCGAAAATAGACGCCCCGCCGGGGTCTCCGAATAAGAAGCTCTGGGGCCGCTTCTCGTTTACAATTATAGGTGGCGGGGAAAAGGAAAATATAATCCCGTCGAATGCATGGGCGAGGTTTGACATGCGGATATTGCCTGATGAGCCGTTGGAAGAGGCCAAGTTGGAGCTGAATGACTTTTTCAACAGAACGCGGGAAAAGCTCGGCATAGACGCTGAGCTGAGAATCATGCTGGAGGACAAGGGCTTCCTGACGCCCCCGGATCATCCTTTTGTTGGGACCTTCCTCGACGCGACCGCTTCAGTCTTTGGCGCCCCCCTTCCCCTGGGCGCATCCTTGGGCGGTGACGACGGCAAATTCTTGGCATCGAAGGGGATCCCCGTTGTCAGCTACGGCGCCATAGCCGAGGATTCGCATTTCCACGGCACCGACGAATTTGTGTATATCCGGGACCTTATGCGCCTGAGAGACATCCTGGTGGAGCTCATTAGTTAATCTTTTAAGGGCTCTTTACCTTTTTTCTTCATGCAACCTTATCTTGTCATCGCCACCATAAACGAATTGAAAAACTTGGGGCCGCTGAAGCAGGAGCTGAAGGAAACAGACACTAAGGTCATTGTGGTGGATGAGGGGAGCCAGGAGATCCGTCTGAAAAACGATAGGATACTGGAAGGCCTAGAACGGTCGTACTACGGGCCAAATGAGCGGGAAGAGTGGTTCAAGTCAAGATTCGGCTCAGGGTACAAAAAATACCTTGAAGTTATCCCAGAAAGGGCGCACGCTGAGACCAGCTTCGGCTTCCTCGTTGCCTATGAGGAGGGTGCCGGATTCATTGTCGAGTTGGACGACGACGTCTTCATTAACGGGCTGATCCCTGGGCACTGGGACAACTTATTCGGCGGGGGAGGGAAGACCGTGCACTCCAAGTCAAGGTGGTACAACACGCTCGACTCAATTTCGCTGAACAGGGATGGCCGCTTCTTCCCAAGAGGGCACCCGTATTCCCCTGAGACTCGCGCCGAGGATTACTGTTGGGAGAGCTTGGGAGGGAGCTGCGTCCTGAATATGGGGCACTGGGTTGGCAACCCGGACTTCGATGCCCTGACGATCCTTTACCACGGCGGGATGGACGGGAAGTGCGACGTCATGGGAGAGCGCCTGCTCAATGAAAAGGTAGTGGTCGGCAGAGGGACCTACTTTGCAGTCTGCAGCATGAACACCTCGTTCATCCCTAAGATCGTCCCTGCCTTCTACCAGCTCTACATGAATACTATGGGCATCGATCGCTTCGACGACATATGGTCAGGGATATTCCTGAAACGAGTGGCTGACCACTTGGGCGACAGGGTCTGCTTGGGCAAGCCTGCAGGGACCCATCAGAAGCGCCCCCGCAGCGTCTTCAAGGACCTCAAGAGCGAGATGGACGGGATGATTCTCAATGAGTCCGTCTGGCGCTTTGTCGACGGCGATATCTCCGGGAGCTCCTATGCCGACTCGTACCTCTCTTTGGCTGCGCTTCTAGAAAGGGGGGCTTTAACATTGAGCAACGAGATCTACAGGAAATTCCTCAACCTCCAGGTTGAGATGATGCGCCGCTGGGTCGAGATAGTCGACTCAATCTGAAGCCGGAGACCTAAAAGAACGCTAAAAGACGAATCCAATGAAAGTGACTAACGCGTAAATTATGAGCGCTGCCTCGACCGCACCAAACATTATTGCAACCAATGCCTTCTTCTTTTCAAGGCCGAACAGGTGCGCCACCAGACTACCAGTCCAGGCGCCGCTTCCTGGGACTGGCACTGCGACGAACAGCATAACCCCAAAAAAGCCGTATCTGTCGATCTTTTCCTTCGCCCTGCTCCTCAGATTTCCAATGTATCTCAAATAAAGCGTCCTGATCCGGCTGCCCTCGGGTCTGGTGATGATCAGTTGCTCTATCTTGGACAATGTCAGGAGCAGAAATGGCACTGGGAGCATGTTTCCTGCTATAGACAAGAGTACAACGATGCTTGGATCAATTCCTGCGAGAACCCCGTATGGTACTGCGCCCCTGGACTCGACAACTGGGGACATTGCCAGTATGAAGGTGTAGATCTCAGGCGGCAGCATCCGGATGGCACCCCATTACGCCGGGGCGTCTAAAGTTGTCTTTCAAGTATTTATATGGTTTGCCGCAAAGATCTCACTGGTGCTTTTTTATGAAGGGGATCGTTCTTGCTGGCGGGTACGCGAAGCGTCTGTGGCCCCTCACGATCGACACGCCAAAACCACTCCTGCCGATCGGCGACGGGGCAATAATCGATTTTATAATTGCAAAACTGAGGCAGCTGGATCTTGAAGAGATAATCATATCCACAAACCGGCGATTTGAACAGCATTTCAACGAGTGGCTATCGAAAAGGCATTATGAGAATATCAGGGTCGTTCCTGAACCATCGGAGAAGGAGGAGGAGAAGCTGGGGCCGACAAAGGCGCTTGAGCTTTTGGTGCGGGACTCTGGGGCGGACGACTACATAATAACGGCTGGGGACAATCTCTTCTCGCTCGATCTCCGGAGCATGGTGGCGTTCTACAACCGGGTCAACTCGCCGGTGATAGCACTCTACGAGATCCCGCGGAGGGAGGATGCCAGAAAGTACGCCTGCGTGATAATTGACGACAGCCTGCTCGTAAGGAGATTCGAGGAGAAGCCTGAAAACCCGTCCTGCTGCCTGGTCTCGACCGGTATTTACCTCCTCCCATGGCGGTGCATCTCGCGAGTAAGCGAGTATCTGAAAAGCGGAAACCCCCCTGATCCGATTGGGCGCTTCATCAGCTGGCTCTCTGAGACCGAGAAGGTCTATGGCTTGAAGTTCACTGGATATTGGTATGACATAGGCTCGCTAGAGTCTTACAATGAAGCCAAGGAGGCATTCAGGGACCTCAAATACGAGTCCTACGCTTAATTTTTTTACTTTGTAAAAAGTATGTATTTGAAAAGTAAAATGCATTTTCCCCGATCATTTTGCGGGCAGCGCGCCAAGCGTCTTCACGAAGTATTCGAGGGTCTTCTTGATGCCATCTTTTATGCCGACCTTCGCCCTCCAGCCAAGCTCGATCTCAGCCTTGCTAACATCTGGCTCCGTAAGCTCAACGTCCCCTGGCCAGGCGGCGCCCCCTCTTGGATGTACCTGCACGCCCTCCAGGTCTAGAACCTCGAACATCATCTTGGCTATCTGAAACACGGTGTATGACTCGCCCAGCCCGATGTTGTATGCGTCGCCCGCGCACCTGGACCGATCCGGAGCAGCTGTGAAGGCGTCTATCGCGTCATCTATGTAGAGATAGTCCTTCTTCTGCTCCCCCGTGCCGAGTATCTCCAGCCTCCGCGGGTCCCTTAGGAGCTTCCTGTACAGGTCGAACATCAGGCCTTTGTTTGTCCCGGGGCCGTAGATGTTGAAGAGCCTGAGTATTACGGTGGGCACACCGAATAGCTCGCTGTACAGCCTGCAGTAGTCCTCAGCGGCTGCCTTCGAAGCCCCGTAGAAGGAGCGGGGCACGAGCGGCTCGCTCTCGGGCGTTGGGATCTTCCTCGGCACACCATAGACCACTGAAGATGAGGCGAAAACGACCTTGGCGCCCCATTCCTTGGCTGCCATGAGGACGTTGTGCGTTCCTGCGATGTTGACTTCGAGATCCAGCGCAGGGTTCTCAGTGGACTTGGGGACTGATGACTGTGCAGCCAGGTGGTACACGATCTCGCAGCCTCTGGTCGCCTCCATGACCTTGCCCCCGTCCCTGACATCCCCCTTGACAAATGTCGCTGCTCCTGACCTAAGCAGCCTCGAAACCCCTGATATGTCGCCAGCCGACAAGTCGTCCAAGATCTTCACGCTGGCGCCGTTTTCTATCAGCCTCTCGACAAGGTGCGTGCCTATGAACCCTGCGCCCCCTGTGACAAGGACCTGCACTCCAACCACCGCGATAACTTCGCACCCCCAGTTAATAACGCTCACGCGCAGGATGCACACAAAAGGTTCATTTTAATTACTTACGATTCATAAAGTATTAATCTGATTGGACATTCTATAAGCAGAGAAGAACTGAGGCGTTGGCATTGAGGTACTTCACGAGCCCATACAACTTCATCCAGCCAGACGTCCGGTGCGTAAAGATATATGACACAACCCTAAGGGACGGCGAGCAGACGCCTGGGGTAAAGTTCTCGAAGGAGCAGAAAGTCGAGATCGCGAGGAAGCTCGACGAGCTTGGCGTCCATTCGATAGAAGCCGGCTTCCCAGTGATCTCGCAGTACGACGAGGATGCAGTGAAGGCTGTCGCGAACTCAAGGCTGGGGGCACAGGTAATCTGCCTCTGCAGATCGAAGCAGAAGGACATTGACGCGGCGCTGCGGGCTGACGTGAACGGCGTCATAGTCTTCCTCTCGGTCTCCGACTTGCACCTAAAGTACAAGCTCCACACCGATCTGCAGTCTTCAGTCAAGATGGCTTCTGAGGCAATCGAGTACGCGAAGGCACATGGCCTATTCGTTCAGCTCTCCGCGGAGGACGCGACGAGGACCTCCCTCGAGAACCTATTTGCCCTCTTCAAGGCCGCAGAGGAGAGGAAGGCAGACCGTCTGGGGATAGCGGACACTACTGGCTGCATCAGGCCGGAAGGGATGAAGTACCTGGTGGAGAGGGTAAGGAAGAACTTCAGCACAGAGCTCTCCGTGCACTGCCACGACGACTTCGGGCTAGCGGTAGCCAACTCCTTGGCGGCATATGAGGCCGGGATTGATGCGATATCCGTCTCCGTGAACGGGCTGGGGGAGCGCTGCGGAAACGCGGCTCTGGAGGAGGTGGTGATGGCTCTGTACGCGCTGTACGGGGTGGACCTGGGCTTCAAGACGGAGGTCATCCAGGAACTCTCGGAGATGGTGTCGAGGTTCTCGGGAGTCCCAATACCCATAAACAAGGCGATAGTGGGATCTAACGCCTTCAGGCACGAGTCCGGGATCCACGTGGCCGCCGTGATCAAGTGCCCGTTCACCTACGAGTCTTACGAGCCTCAGATCGTCGGGCAAACCAGGCGCCTTACGTTCGGGAGGCATTCGGGAACAGAGGGGGTCAGGGAGAAGCTGAAGGCATGCAACTTCGAGATCTCGGAGGAGGAGCTCGCCGAAGTGATCAAGACGCTGAAGCACCTTCCGGTGGACTCGAAGCCGATAGACAACGGAGAGCTGTGCGACTTCGTGAGCAGGGTTCTCCGGGAAAAGGGACTCAGGAAATGATCGGCAGCCTGCTGATACACGAGATGGCGCTGAAAAGGAGGGCAAGGGTCGCGATAGGCTGCGATTTCTCATCAAAGACCTCTCTCCTCCTACTCAACTCCCTCCTCTTCGCCACCAGGGAGCGATACGTCGAGCCCCTGCTGGTTGCCGATCGCCCTCCCGGGAGTGAAGAGGACCCCGAAGGCGTCGTCGGCAAGGAGATACCTGCGATCATTTCCCCCTCGCCTTGGGAAGACCTCGTCCACCTGTTGAAAGAAGACGTGGTCGATTCTGCAGTCAGGGGGAACCTGAGCTCGAGGAAGGCAGTCCCGGAGCTGAGGAGCGCATTCGGCTGCGCCAATCTCTGCAGGGCTTCGCTCCTTGAGGTCGAAGGGAGGCTGGTGATGCTAGCCCCTGTTGGCATAGATGAGGGAGAGTCCCAGGGGGACCTGCTCAACGTTGCAGATGGGTGCAGTCGCCTGGCTTCAAGGTTGGGGATTCCCTTCAGGGTGGCAGCCATCTCAGGGGGAAGGCTCGAGGACAGGGGGAGATCCTCGCGCGTCGACAGGATGCTTGAGGAGTCTGATGCGCTAGTTGGGGCTCTGAAATCGAAAGGGATCGATGCGGTCAATTTCGGGGTGGAGATCGAGCGGGCGGTAGACGAGGGATTCACTTTGATCCTCGCACCGGATGGAATATTCGGGAACCTGATATTCAGGTCGTTGGCGCTCGTTGGCAAGGTCCAAAGCTACGGGGCTTGTGCAACCGCGCTGCCGAAGACCTTCATCGACACCTCGAGGTCTAAGACCAGCTACCTGCTGCCGTTGATCCTGGCAAGCGCCCTCAGTTAGCAAAAATGAATGAAGAGATCAGTAGTCGATCTTCACATCCCTGCCCGCTTCGCCCCTATGATCGTGACGGCGTCTGGGGGTGATTGCCATGAGGTCATCCCGCCAGTATTGACGGCGTCTTGCCTGAGAGCTGGGTGAGCGTCTTGAGCCCATCTGTTATTGCCCTAGGCGGTTTTCAACCCTGGCTTTTATCCCCTCGACCTTGAGGCGCTTCATGAGCACTGGATCCTGTGTTTTGACCTCCTCGGGCGCCTTCCTGTTGCATACAGCCAGCGTCTCATGCAACCCGTGGCTATTTGCACTACCATGATGATCGTTTTCTATCCCATCGGTCTGATAAACAAATAAAAATATTCGATTGGTGATAAGAAGGCTAGGACTGTGGTTATGGCTATGGCAAGCACAGCGGTAGAGAAGATCATATCCGACAAGGTCGGCAGGGCGGTCTCAGC
>JAULTB010000044.1:0-7886 GCA_038801655.1 Candidatus Methanosuratincola thermotaenarum
AGACGAACGGCTCCTGGATGACATAGGTCGCCTTAAATGCTACATTATCACCAAAGGTCATTAGAATCTCCTAGAATGTCTTTTATTATTTCATAATTATGTGTAGCTATATATTTATGATTAATCCTAGATTGTGTCCGAGGGTTAATCAGTCGTGAATCGCTGACGGGCTGGTGGCTGGATGATCGTAGAGGCTAAGCTTTTGGTGCTCGGAGCCGCGCTTGCGGTGGCATCGTACCAGGACGTGAAGACCAGGGAGATCGACGACAGGGTCTGGATCGCCTCCGGGCTGGTCGGGGCTCTCCTGACCGCAGCTGAGATCGTCGTGTCGCCGGGGTACCCGGTACTCCTCGCGGCGTTCAGCGCCCTGCTCACCGCGGCGATCGCGATCGGGGTGTTTTACCTGGGGCTCTACGGCGGAGCGGACGCGAAGGCGCTGCTCGTGGCTGCCGTGACCCTCCCGCTGTCGCCCTGGCTTGGCGGGGCCTACGGGTCCTGGGGGCAAGGGCCCCTCTTTGTGAACCCGTTCTTCCCTCTGACTCTGCTGGGGAACGCGCTCCTGATCTCGCTACTCCTCGTGCCCTCCTGCCTCTTTTGGAACCTCTATGCTAAACTGAGGGGGGAGAGGCTGTTCGGCGGGGTCTCAGCTTCGCCCCTGCAGAAGCTTGCGGCGCTCCTCACGGCGGTAAGGGTGAAGCCGTCGACGGCTGCCTCGGTGCACTTCAACCTCATCGAGAGGCCGCCTGCGACATCCTCGAAACCCGTAACTGGCGCTGCAGCCCAAGGGAACTGGGGGCTGAAGCTCTTCTCCCGGATAAGCGAGGAGGACTACGACAGGGAGAAGGAGGAGCAGTCCCGCGCGCTGGCACAGGTCAGGAGGAAGGTTTGGGCGACTCCCGCGATTCCGATGATAGTCTTCCTACTTTCCGGGTACCTGGCCTCGTTCGCCTGGGGGGACCTGATCTTCGGGCTGATCTCGCTCGCCACGGGGATTCCAGCCCGGTGAGCTCAACGCGGTTCTTCTGCCCTTATCAGGCGCGCTGATACCCAGGGATCCAGCCCAAGCCCCCGCATCGCCTCGACGACTTCGAGCACTGCACCTTGCTGCCCGCGGAGGGCGTGCAGCAGATGCGACCTGCACCCCGACCTGCAGTCCGTGTTCCCGAACCCAGGCACCGGGGCCATCCCGCGCGCCTCGAGCGCCGACGCCAGTGCGCACTCCATGCTCGCCTTCGAGCGGGCTGAGACCGCAGTGATGGAGAGGGCGACGGCGAGGAGCCTGTCGATGTGCCAGTGCGGGCGGTTTGCCACTCCGCCGGAGAAGACCCTGAGGTGCCTCGCGACCCTGCCCTCCACGCCGCCGGGGCCCATCGCCGAACCGCAGTAGACGTTGGTCCCTTGCGGGATCTCGAACCTGCTTCCGCCGATGGAGAGCGCCAATCCCGCAGGGATCTCGAGCACAAGACCGTAAACGCCTTTCTTATCCATTTTGCATCAATCTGTTGTACACTTATATATTAATTGATATAAATAGTAATTCTTATATATCGACAAAATAAATATATATGCGACATTAAACAATGGAGGGAAATCAATGAATTTTAAACTGCCCAAGTGCAAGAAGGGAGTGTCTCCAATCATCGCCACGCTGCTGTTGATAGTCATCGCAGTCGCAGCCGCGGTCGTAACCTACAGCTTCGTCATGGGCTTCATCGGAAGTTCGACCAACCCGAGCGGACAGCAGGGCCAGCTGACTTACGATTCGTATTCGTTACAGTCAGATGAAACAGGTGCATATTATTTAACTGTATACATAAGAAATATCGGTTCAAAATCTGTGACCCTGCAGTATTGTTACTTTAATAATGTGCAATATCAAGTTCCTGATACTAATGCTACTATACAACCTGGCCAGACAAATGAAATATCTGTAACTGGTTTAGGTCAACTTACTGCTGGAACAGGCTACAATGTACGTTTTGTCTGCACCGACGGCACAATCCTCGAGTTCACAGCAGTGGCATCCTAACACCAAAAATTTTTGGATTTTTTTTATTTCATTTTTATTCTGCCTTTTAGCCTATTCCCGATGCAATCAATGGGCATTAAAAAAAATCTAAAAAACTCCCCTAGTCTTTGGCGAAGTCGAGCCCTATGAATGTTATCGACAGGTCCATGTCCACGGCGTCGTTTGTGCTCATGCTTATCTCAGCGTCGTAAGTCTTGCCAATCGTCAGGTCTGATACATAAACTATGCTCGGCTTGGCATACTCCTGGCCGGCAAAAGTGATGTTCAGCTGCACGCTCTCTGCCAGAGGAGCCTTTACCAGTATAAGCGCTGACTCGTTGATCGCCACGAGCTTGGCGCTAGCGTTGAACCCTATCGTCCCTGTGTAGCCCTTGTACCAGCGCATATTGATGTTGAGATCGTCAAGGTAGCTCACGCCGATTTCCCCCGTGGAGTTGTACCATTTGAGCAGCCACCTCCCTTCCATTGGGCTCCCGAGCGGAGAATACATGCCTGAAAAGACATTCCCTCGCATTGTTACAACCTTGAAACCGTCTCCACCCTCAATCGCGGAGACATCTATCATGACATAGCCGAAGGGGGGCACCCCCCATTCGCCCGTGATGTTTTGGTGGTTGCTCCAGACCTGCGAAACCACTATGACGTTGCCTGTGGGGTTCGTCACGTTCAGCCACGTTCCAGAGCTGTTCTTCATCACCGCGACTTCTAGCGTTTCAGATCCTTTCAGCTGGGCGAACTCGATCTGCCCCTTCACCGCATTTCCATAGTCCGAAAAGTACTGCGTCCAAACGAACGTATACGAGACTGCCATTGCGAAAATTATCAGGAATATGGCCATCCCTATTACCGTGCTGACGCCTTTTCTGCCCTTGTTGACCATCTTTTCAGCCCCCCTTGACGAAAGCCTCGTCGTATGCCGTCCCCCTTTGGCTCACGATTCTAACCTTCCATACCTGGTCCGTGATGGACCCCTGATATGTTCCGTTGAACCACGCCGTCTGCCGGGGCTCGATGCTAACAGGCGATGCGTAGAAAGGAATGCCGTTCACGTACATCCCATTCTCACTGAGATCCACCCTGACTTTGCCGTAGTTGTACACCGCGACCTTCAACTCGCAGGGGTTCCCATCAACGATTATCGCGTCAACTATACGGAAATTTTCCTGTATTGCGTTTATCTCCATCCTGTTTGTTTCGTATCTAGCAGAGGTTATCCCTGAGAAGTAACCCATGCTGTAGAGGAACACGCCCATCCCGATCGTGCTCACCATCAGTATCATGAGTACGGTCGCGACAATTTCGCTAACGCCCTTTGACAAATGAGGCACCATTTATAATTCTATTCCTGCTTCTATTTAACTTCTCATCTATTCTTTCAAGGATTTTTAAAGCGGACCATTTTCGATTTTTCATATGCCTTCGTGACTCGTTCAAGAGATTTTCGATTTTTCCAATAATATTTTTTGACTATATCCTGCATAATGAATAAATAACCGGCTTCGTGTAGGTATACTAGGTGACAGGATGTGTTTAACAGTAGGAGGGGTGCCTCCGTTATAGTAAGCGCCACCCTCCTCATTGCCGTTGCAGCCTCAGCCGCGCTCGTGTTGTGGTCCGCATTCATTTTCCCTTCCGTCCCGCAGTCAGATATAAATCAAATTCTTGAAGACGTCAAGATTGTAAAGGTCACGCCTGAGGACGGTAAAGTTGTGGTTTACGTCATAAACCGCGGTGCAACAGACGCACTGATCGATTCTATCTACTTGGAGTCTCCTTTTGGCGATTTGGATCAGCCCTATTCCATCCCAATTACTCAGATCGCACCAGGAGAGATAAAGCCCATCCCGCTTGAAATTGGATTGGCTATGGACGAAGTGGTGGGGATTAAGGTGGTTACAGTGGAGGGCAAGCAGTCATCAGTCCTTGTAATGAACGCCTCCGAAGTATCATCCCCGGAAACAACCCCTGAAGTGGTTATATCGTATTTCGACAAACTTCCCCAAGAGATAATTTACTACAACGGGAGCACAACGGATCTGAGCAACGACGACACGCTGCAGGAGATTAACCTCGAATCAGTCTTGATGTCCACCAACGAGACAATAATAAATGCGACCTCGGGCGTAGCCCCGATAGAGGACGAGAGCGAGAATGTTACCAGAATTAACGACTTCCTCTGGCACTCCGAGGACAAGCTGAAGAATCAGGATCTGTACCTCCGAGTCGTGTACGGGGGGAGCTTGAATGCGGGCCATGCGGAGAGGATAATCTTGCAGATGGAGCTTCAGATTACGCCGAAGCCGAACTTTCTCGAGATAAAGTTCTACAATTGGACAAGCGGAACTTACGCAACCTCCGGTCCAGGTTATATGTATGTTGATGTAAATCGGACAAACTGGGATATTGTGTCTATGATTGTGACGGATCCGGATGACTTTATAGCTGAGGACGGGAGTTACAAGTTTGCCGTCGACACAATGCATTATGCAGGCAAAGACAATTCGATTGTCAACTTCAAGCTGCTCACTATCGCTGTAGTTTCGAGCACATCGTCGCAGCTGTTGGATTCGACTTTTGTATTCGAACTCCCCGCCGGCGTCTCTCCAGAGGAGATTGTTTCAATGGACTTCACTATGACCTACTGCTTTGATTACTCGCCAATAAGTTTCGACTTCAGGATATACAATTACACGGCCTCAAAATGGGATAAGCTGCAAACATTAAACTACGACTTGGACCCAGGTCAATACACGACCGTCGACTTGTATGCAACCGGGAGACTTTCTGACTATGTCAGCGACGGCAGCGTGAAGATCAACTTGCACTCCGTGGTTTACGGCGCACCAGTATTCGAAATATCCATTGACGTTTTGAGGTTAAGAATTGGTGAGACTACTATTGATGGGTAATCGCGAGCACAGTTCATTTTTTTATTTTTTATATTTTAATTCCGAGGGATGAAATCATTTTCGGCATATCCTGATGAAATTTCTCAGCACATCCTTCCCCCTAGGCGTCTCCGCGACCTCCACGTGGAACTGGACCCCGTAAAGCGCCCTCCCGTGCGCCCTGAGGGCCTCGACACCGCAGCAGTCGCTCTCGGCGAGCACCGAGAACTTCTCGTTCCCGGTCCTCCTCACCTCGTCGTTGTGGGAAGCCCACGCGGCGAACTCCTTCCCTAACCCGGCGAGGATCTCGTCCTCATCCAAGACCCTGATCACCGTCCTCCCGTACTCCGGCTTCCTGCCCTTCACCACCTCCCCGCCGAGCAGCTTCCCGATCAGCTGGTGCGAGAGGCATATCCCGAGCACCGGGAACGGCGCCCGCTCCACGATCTCCGGGAGCGCCCCGAACCTCCCCATCCCGTCGTTCACGCTGTAAGGCCCCCCTCCCATGACCAGCCCGTCCGCCCCCCTCAAATCCTCCAGCGTGATCCTCGGCATGACCAGCCTGCTCGAAACCCCGAGCTCCTTAAGCGCCCTGACTATCAGGTGGTTGTACTGCCCGCCGAGGAAGACCACGGGGATCTCCATCCGACCATCGACCTGCCGCAAGGCTCCGCGCACAGAACAAAAGGAAGGCGGAAGGATAAATAGCATGTGGTGGCGCTGTTCAGCCGATCGGAGCCTTCACTCGAACTCCACAGTCGCAGGGGGCTTCGACGTGATGTCGTAGCAGACCAATTTGACGCGGGGGTCCTCCATCACCCTCGAGGCGATCCTCCTCAGCGTTTCCCGCGGGACCGGCGTCGGCTTCACCGTCATGAAGTCCCTCGTCTCGACCGCCCTGACTATCACGGCGTAGCCGCCTGACCCCCCATCCCTCCCGTCCACTGCTAGGAGAACCCTGACGACCCCCCAGTCCTCGTGGATCACCTTCTCCACGATGCCCAAGAGATCCGCCGGATCCGCCTGCTCCCCCGGCTCCACGACGGCAATCCTCCCGTAGGCCCTCTCGTCGCCCTTCACGCCTGTAGCCCTTGCCCCGAGGTACCAAACCCTGCCGTTGGGCCCGACCGCCGACCTCGCCATCCTAGTGTCAGCCCCCCTCCGGTCGTCCTCAGCCACCGCGGCGAAGTACTGCTTCGGGGGCGGATCCAGCCTCGAGAGCTCCCCCTCCACCACCGCGGTCGCCCTCCTGAGGACCTCCATCTTCTCCTCGGTGACCTCCCCTACGCACCTGACCATGAGACCCGGTCCTGGGAAGGGCTGCCTCTGCGATGCGTCAAGCCTCACTCCCAGATGGACCGCCAGTCTCCTCACCTGGTCCTTGTAGAGTTCCAGGAGCGGCTCGAGGAGCCTGAACCCGAAGGCAGTTTTGGTGTCCACGCCGAGCTGCTCGAGGACGTTGTGCTGGGTCTTTATCCCGCCCGCGGTCTCGATCCAGTCCGGCGCTATCGTCCCCTGGATGAGCACATCGCACCCCTCGGATCTGGCAGCCTCCCCAAGAACCTTGTAGAACGTCTCCCTGAAGGCGATCCGCTTGGCTTCGGCATCCGACTTGCCCTTGAGCGCTGCCATGAACCTCCCGCTGACAGAGAGGATCCTGAGCGGGAGCCCCAGCGAGGTGAGTATCCCCTTGACCTCCTCGACCTCCCCTTCCCTCATGAACCCCGTGTCGAGGAAGAAGCAGACGAGCCTCTCCCCGAGCGCGCGGTGCGCCAGGGCCGCGCAGACCGTGCTGTCGACACCGCCCGAGGTCGCTATCGCAGCCTTGCCGTCGCCGACGAACCTCCTGATCTCGGCGACCTTCTCCTCCGTGAATCTTGCAGGGTCAAAAGCCTCAACCGCTCCAGTATCAGAAATCTTGCAAACCCCCAACATCGCTCTCTACGGCAAGGTTAATCTTAAAGTTAGTGCAAACTCGATCAGCAGTTGGTGCGCCTCTTGCTCAACAGGGTCAGGAACGCCGTCTCGAGGGTTGTACAGCCCCTGGTCTCCGCGGTTGCGAGGTCGCGCGTCCCGCCGAATTTCATCACCCTCATGGGCTTCCTCGTCTCGCTGGTGGCTGCCTATGCCTTCTACAGGTCCATGCCTGTCCTTGGCGGGGTCGTGCTTCTGATCTCGGGCTTCTTCGACATCATCGACGGCGCCGTCGCCCGAGCCTCCGGGAGGGTCACCAGGTGGGGCGGCGTCCTGGACTCGACCCTGGACCGGTACTCCGACCTGGCTGTACTCGGCGCGATCGCCGTCTCCGGGCTCTGCAACCCGATCGCGGGAATGGCAGCCATGATCGGATCCGTCATGGTCAGCTACGTGAGGGCAAGGGGAGAGGTCGAGCAGGTCAGGATGTCAGCAGTCGGACTGATGGAGCGGGCCGAGAGGATGGTGCTGGTAGCTGCAACCGCGATCCTCGGGATCCTCGACATCGGGATAATGCTCCTCGCGCTCCTCACGAACATGACTGTACTGCAGCGGCTCTACCACATCTGGAGGTCCCTCTCCTAGCCCTTTGCTTCCTTGGGGAAGATGATCGACAGCATTGCCGGTACCGCTTTCGTTGTCTCCGACCCCCGCCGAACTTAACAACTAGCCAACCTGCAAAACGACAATTGCCCTAAAAGGATCGGTAGGGCATTCGCCCACGCGCAAGATCAGCTCGGCGGGGAGAGGCGCCTTGCCGTCTCCTTCAGGAGCTCCACCCCCCTCCGGAATGTCTCGATCCCCTTCTCAGTCGGGCGGTAGTACCTCCGGGCGACCTTTTTCCCCGCTGGTTCCTCTTTGCAGCTGGAGAGGAGCCCCTCCCGCTCCATCGCGTACAGGACGACGTAGACCGTTATAGTCGCCGGCTCGAACCCGAACTCCTCCGATATCCTCTCCCTTATCTCGTACGCGTACATCGGGCGGTCCATCAGCAG
>JAULTB010000002.1:0-16615 GCA_038801655.1 Candidatus Methanosuratincola thermotaenarum
CGCTGGTCTACTTCGGAATCGGAATCGTCGTCCTGCTCTTCCTCTTCACAACGCCTTACTGGTGGGCAGTGCTGGGTTGGGGGAGCATTCTCGGGATCGCCGGCCTGCTCAAGCTCGAGGAGGCCCTTTACGTTCTGATGGGTTCCCAGTCCCAGTCGTTCCTCTCGACTGGCATGCCCGTTCCGGATATCGCCAAGGGGTCTAAACACATTGGGATCAAGCGCGAATTCGTGGAGCAGCACTCTGCTGAAAGGGCCCTGAAGATGATGGCAATCGGGTCATTGCCGCTATACCTTGCTCTCCTGGTGCCTTTTGCTATGGCAAAGAGCACGATGATAAGCTCGGTCGTGGCGATGCAAAACCCGGGCTACATCCTGTCGTCAGACTGGCTCTCAGCCCCTCTCCCCTCTAGCCCAGTCCTGTTCACGTTGCCAGGCATCCTTGCTTCAATAGCCTACTTTGTAGGCTATGTCATGCTGCTGAACGAGAAGCCATTCAGCATACTCAAGGCGAAGATAGACCTCATCGAGGGGGGCGTGCTGGAATATGCTTCCAAGCTGAGGGCATACTACTATATCATGAGGAACGTCCTTATGTTTGCGCTCTCAAGCATTTTCGTCACGCTCTTCATCGGGATACCTTTCGACCCGTTCATGCCAGTGATGATGGTTCTCAACCTTGCTCTCAGCCTATTGCTGCCGGTAATGCTTGCAGCACTTGTTGCCTTCTCGCCAATACTCACCTTCAGACAGATCTATCCAGCAGCTATGGGGCTGTCGGCAATAGGTGTACTGGCGCTCATTATTTCGCTAGGAGTCTGAAGGAGGTCTGAAGATGCCCAAGATAGCGATTCGCGGTAAACATGTGATAACCCTCGGCGGCTGGGTTGTTGAACACAGGGCAAACCTGCCATACAGGGACTATGTGGTGGGCAACCCGTTCAACGAGCCGGTCAAGATTGAGGCCCCAATATATTCGATAGAGGGCATTGAAGCAATAAAATCCCTAGGGCTAATCGTAGAGCCCGTATCTAAATATGATCGCCTGATAGATAAACTAAATAAGGTGAAAGCATTAATCGGAACACCGCAAAAACCTTAGTCAACGTGATCAGGCAATGAAAATTTTTTTCGTTGGTAGCCCGCAATTGGCAGAGGGCTATAAGATTGCAGGAGTCGATCCAATCGCAGTTTCCACCGGTGATGAATTCCTCCGTGCTCTCGAGAGCCTGTCCTCTAACGAAGAGGCTGGAATTGTATTGATGGACGGTGACTACGTCTCTGCGGTGGGGGAGAAGATAGAGCGACTAAAAACAAGGAGCAAATTGCCTGTCTTTCTTGAGGTCCCTGGGAGAAAGTCTGGAACCACTGTGGATCTCAAGGCTGTGATAAGCCGGATAATGGGGGTCAAAGTTTGAGCGGAAAACCTCTTAATCTCCAAAGTTCAATCGGCACGGAAGGCTTCAACAGGCTGATTAGTGCCCTGTTCGAGGAGACTGGTTCAAAGGCAGACGCGATTATGGCTGAAGCATTAGCCACAGTCGAATCGATTATGTCTGAATCGAAAAAATACTCGATCAGGCGGAGCAATGAGATTCTGGACTCGTACATAGAATCATCCGAGGTCGAGTACAGGAAGGAGATATCGAAGGCAGAGATCGATGCAAGGATGCAGGCCTTGCGCATTAAGGAAGAGATCATAGAGGGCGTCTTTGCTAAGGCAAGGGAACGGCTATTGGCATTTGCCGAAAAGGAAGAATATTTGGAGATTATGCAAAAACAGCTCACGTCCCATTCGAGCCTTGTCCATGTAGGTAAGGTAGTCCTGAATAAAAGAGACCTTGAGAGGTTAGGCGAAGATACGATAAGAAAAATTCTTGGACCAAAATGTGATATATCAGTAGAGGATTTGGGGGCTGGAGGCTTCGTGCTGATATCGAAGGATGGCAAGGTTGCCATAGACAGGACAATCGACTCCATACTCAAATCCAAGAAGGATGAGATGAGGGGAAGAGTGGCTGAAAAGTTATTTGGGTGATCGTGATGGGGATAAAAGGGAAAATCCGTAAGATTAGCGGTCCGGTTGTTGTTGCCGAGGACGTCTCAGGTCTGGAGATGCACGAGCTCGTGATGGTAGGTAAGGACGAGCTTATCGGCGAAGTCGTCAGGGTGGAGGGCAACTCCGCTACGATCCAGGTCTACGAAGACACTGTTGGTCTGAAGCCAGGCGAAAAAGTGCTGGGTTCGGGTATGCCCCTTGCAGTCGAACTTGGGCCTGGGCTACTCATGGGCATATTAGATGGCATCCAAAGGCCTCTGGAGGTCATCCAGCAACTCACGGGGGATTTCATCAAGCGTGGGATAAAGACACCGGCGCTGCCGAGGGAAAAGGAATGGCACTTTGTCCCCAAGTTAAAGAAAGGTGATATCGTCTCGGGCGGGGAGGTGATGGGTACCGTCCAGGAGACCCCAATTTTCGAGCACAGGTGCCTGGTCCCGCCCAACGTGAAGGGGAAAGTCGAGTTAATAGCAAAGGAAGGGGATTACACAGTCGAGGATACTGTCTGCCGCGTGTCCGGAGAGAAGGGCAAGGTAGAGCTGAAGATGTACCACAAATGGCCCGTCAGGGAGCCCCGGCCCTATGTCGAGAGGCTGGAGCCCTCAGAGCCGCTCATAACTGGGCAGCGCATCATAGACACCTTCTTCCCAGTAGCCAAGGGCGGTGCTGTGGCCATTCCCGGAGGTTTTGGAACTGGAAAGACGATCACTTCGCACCAGCTTGCTGCATGGTCTGACGCGGAAGTCATAGTCTACATCGGTTGTGGCGAGAGGGGCAACGAGATGACCGAGGTTCTTTTGACCTTCCCTGAATGGAAGGATCCAAAGAGCGGAAGGCCTCTGATGGAGCGGACCGTGCTAATAGCCAACACAAGCAACATGCCTGTTTCGGCAAGGGAAGCGAGCGTATATACTGGAATCACAATTGCAGAGTACTTCCGGGACATGGGCTACAACGTTGCCATAATGGCAGACTCAACAAGCAGGTGGGCCGAGGCGCTAAGGGAGATCTCCGGTAGGCTTGAAGAGATGCCTGCCGAAGAAGGCTATCCTTCATACTTGTCATCGAGGCTTGGCGAGTTCTATGAAAGGGCGGGTAGGGTGAAGACGCTTGGGGGCGGCGTCGGATCAGTGACGCTCATCGGTGCGGTCTCCCCGCCAGGGGGCGACTTCTCTGAGCCTGTAACCGTCCACACCAAGCGCTTCGTAAGGTGCTTTTGGGCACTTGACAGTGCGCTGGCTAGCATGCGCCATTACCCTGCCATCAACTGGCTCACCAGCTATTCTGAATACACCGACTATGTCGAGAGCTGGTGGAACAGACTCACATCGAACCGATGGAGGTCGCAGAGGCTGAAGGCAATGGAGATCCTGAAGCGTGAGGATGAGCTGAAGGAGGTCATCAGGCTGGTCGGGTCTGAGGCACTTCCGGAGTCAGAAAAACTCGTCCTGGAGACGGCAAGGCTCTTGAGAGAAGGTTTCCTGCAGCAGAATGCCTACGACCCGATAGACACATACTCATCTCCAGAGAAGCAATTCATTCTGCTCGACGCAATACTTAACTTCCACGAAACCGCCAGCGCTGCAATATCGAAAGGCGTCTCTGCCTCGAAACTAGTTTCATTGCCCCAGCTAGCCGAGTTAGCAAAGCTGAGGATGTCCATCGAGAACGAGCGCATAAACGAGATCCAGAAGTTCTCAGAGGCGCTTTCTTCAGAGATCAAGAAGCTAATGGAGGTCAAGTTCTAATGACTGTGCAGATGGAGTTCCGAGGGGTCACGAAGATAAGCGGACCGCTAGTCTTTGTGGAGGGCGTGTCCAACATAGGTTATAATGAGCTTGTAGAAATAAGGACTAGCGGAGGAGAGATGCGGAGGGGAAGGGTGCTTGAGGTCTCAAAGGGCATGGCTGTTGTCGAGGTCTTCGAGGGAACAACCGGTCTCTCTACCACAGAAACCTCGATAAAATTCCTCGGCAAGCCATTGATGCTGCCCGTCTCAGATGACATGCTTGGAAGGGTTTTCAACGGCACGGGAGAACCTATTGATGGCGGTCCAACGCCTTTCACCGAGGACTACCGCGATGTCAATGGACTGCCCATGAACCCGTACTCAAGGGATTACCCTAACGAGTTCATCCAGACCGGCATTTCAGCAATAGACGGTATGGACACTCTTGTTAGGGGTCAGAAACTCCCGCTTTTTTCAGGGTCAGGGCTGCCCCATAACCTGATTGCCACCCAAGTCGCGAGGCAGGCCACAATCCCAGGCGAAGAGACCAGCTTTGCCGTGATATTTGTCGCTATGGGGATCAAGCACGACGAGGCTGCCTTCTTCAAAAGGAGTTTTGAGGAATCTGGCGCGCTCAAGAACTCCTCGCTCTTCCTAAACCTGGCTGACGATCCTCCGGTCGAGCGGCTAGTCACCCCCCGTTGCGCGCTTACCTTGGCAGAATACCTTGCATTCGAGAGGGACATGCATGTCCTTGTTATCCTCACTGACATGACCAACTATGCAGAGGCGCTGAGGGAGACTAGCGCGGCAAGGGAGGAGGTCCCGAGCAGGAAGGGCTACCCTGGCTACATGTACAGCGACTTCGCCTCAATATATGAGCGAGCTGGTCGCATAAAGGGCAAGAAAGGCAGCATCACCCAGATGCCTGTCCTTACGATGCCAAACGACGATATCACCCACCCGATCCCGGACCTTACGGGGTACATCACCGAGGGGCAGATCGTGATAGACAGGGACTTGCACCGCAGAGGCGTCTACCCGCCGATTAACATCCTCCCTAGCCTCTCAAGATTGATGAAGGACGGCATAGGCAAGGGAAAGACCAGGGAGGATCATGGTCCTGTCGCCAGCCAGCTCTACTCTGCATATGCAAGGTCCCAAGAGCTCAGGCAGCTCAGCGCCATTATCGGCGAGGAAGGCCTTACTGAGAAGGACAGAGCATACCTGAGATTCGGCGACGCATTCGAGCAGCGCTTTCTGAGCCAGAAGTTCGACGAGAACCGGAGCCTAGAGACAACCCTGTCGTTGGCTTGGGAAATGCTGTCCTTGCTTCCGGAGTCCGAGCTGACCAGGATCTCGGACAAGTTCGTCAAGCAGTACTACAGGCCGAAGTGAGGTCTTAGTCATGTCCCTCCGAGTAGCGCCTTCAAAGATGAACCTGATCAGGTTCAAGCGCACGCTATCTTTTCTGAGCCGGGCGCACGATCTTTTGGAGGAGAAGAGAGACATACTTCTGCTCGAGGTGAACAGGCGCATCGGAGAGGCCACAAAACTCAGGGGCGATCTCGACAGACTCCTAAAGGAAGCCTATACAAAGCTTGATCAAGCTGCAGCAGTTGTGGGATCAAAGGAAATAGAGTCTGCAGCAAAATTCCCTTCAACAACCTTTGATCTTTCCACCTCAAAGAAAAAAGTGATGGGCGTCTCGGTCATCTCCCTGAATTTGGAGAATTTGGTTAGGACGACAACCTATGGATTCGAGAGACCAACCGTCCTCATAGACGAAGCCGCTGAAATGTTCAAGCAGGCTCTCCAACTCATAGTTAGGGTGGCCGAACTCGAAAACACACTGATCAACCTGGTCGAGGAAGTGAAGAAAACACAAAGAAGAATAAACGCATTGGAACAGTTTCTGATCCCAAGATACTCTGCTACTGTGGCAATGATATCCAACATCCTTGAAGAGAGGGACAGGGAAGAGTTCGTCAGGGTCAAAAAAGTAAAGCGTATACTCGAAAGACGTGCGGAGGTCCAGGAAAATGCATGATGAAATCCTGAAAGAAATAGACGCTGCTTATGAAAGGAAATTGAAAGAATTCAGGGCTTTGGCAAAATCGTTTCGAGAAGAAATCTCCTCAAAAATAAATTTAAGGAAGGATGCGATAAGTAAAGAGACTGAAACCAAACCGGAGGTTGTCCCTTGAAAATTAACTTCGTGGAGTCGATACCGCCCCGGCGACTGTTCATAATTTTAGCCACTCTGATGCCCGTCTTACTTCTAACGCTTGGATTGAGCATTGTTTCTGCATCGGTTCCGGCAGAAGCATTGACACAGCCAGCTCAAACCGAGGACGCTTCGATGATAACCCTCTCCATCGCTCTTGCGATAAGCCTTCCTGCATTAGGTGCAGGGTATGCGCTTGCGAAGAGCGGATCTGCGGCCATCTCGTCACTGGTAGAAAAGCCTGAGACATTCTTCAAGGCTTTCCTTGTTGTGACCCTATGCGAGGCAATAGCCATCTATGGTCTAATCATTGCAATCCTGTTGTGGCTAAGGATCTGATTGCCGTAAACCGGGTGCGTCTTGATGCTACGCCCGATAAGGATGTGTCACACCTCCTTAATTTTTCTAAAATCCGATTCCGAGAAAGTAATCGATGCAGTCAACCGGAAGGCCAACCTGCATCTTTCTCTAAGGGAAATGGGCGAATCAGGAACGGCTGAATATGTGAGCGAGGTCGAGTCCCTAAGAGGCAGGATAAGAGACCTTGTATCAAAAACGAGAAATTATATCCCGACAGGGGCATCAACACCTGTATGCTCCGCTGTTTCGGCAAGGGATTGGAAAGATTATCTGGCGATCATTGAGTCTGAAGTCTCAAGTTATGAAAAAATAATCCGTGAGCTAGAGGATGCGGCTAAGATCGAGGAGAGGCTGGCAGAGAGCGTCCTACTCTGGAAGAGCATTGCTTCAGGAACATTGGGATCCAATTCTTTGGAAATGCTCTCTCAGATAAAGGCCTTCAGCTTTATTTTTGCCCGATCAGAGAAGTCTTCCATATCCGACCTGAGGTCTTTATTGCCTCAGACATGCGTGGTAGTTGAGGCGTCTGCAGAGCCTATTATTGTGCTAGTGGTCTGTCTGAAAAGCCAAGAGACCCATGTGATGCAGCAGCTCGAATCCGCGGGCTTCCGTTCCATAGCGCTTCCTGAAGAGTTCAAAGGAAGCCTCTCACAATTCTCAACTAAGCTGGAGGCATTGGAATCAGCACTTGAAAATACTAGAAAAATTAAGGCAGAGCGGATTTCTCTGCTTGAAAAGAACCATGGTAGGCTTCTCTATATAGAGCAATCTGTGAGTGACGCAAGCTCAATCCTGTCTGTAAAGGGAAAATCCTCCTACAGCAAAAATTGGGCATTGCTCGAAGGCTACGTGCCAAAGGACCATGTTAAAGAGCTGATGAATTCGGTGCAGCAAGTCCTGAACGGTCGCTTAGTGTCATTCGTTAATGAGGATTTGGCATCCGCCTCCGTCCCTGTGTCTTTCAAATACCCGCGATTCTTCAAGATCTTTGATTCAATAACAAATCTCTATGGTTCTCCTTCTTACAATGAGGTCAACCCTACGCCAATAATGGCACTTAGCTTCCCGATCTTGTTCGGGCTGATGTTTGGGGATCTTGGCCACGGGATATCACTCGCTCTGCTCGGGCTAGTATTCTACAGGTTCTTCGGATCCATGAAGAAGATAGGATTAGTATTGGTCATTGCTGGTCTTGCAGGGGCGATAATCGGCGCCTTGCTGTATGGCGAATTCTTCGGGCAATCTCTCCACCATCTTGTTGGATACGAACCGCCACTCCACCCGTCTGAAGACCTGATGACAATGCTGAAGATCTCCCTATTCGTAGGAGTTGCGCACATATCTCTGGGGCTTTCCCTTTCGTTCGCCAACAGCCTCATCCAGAAGAGATACTCGACAGCTTTCCTAGTCAATCTGCCTAAGCTCGCCCTTTACGTCGGCTTCATATACGTGGTCTTTGCCTTTGGGTTGAATCTAATGGAGTGGTTCTCTGGTCCGATCTACTACATATTGGGCCCGATAGCCTTCCTTTTCGTTGCAGAGCCATTCTACGAGATAGCAAAGCATGGCAAGAAAGGCATTGGCAAGCTCGGCGAAATGTTCTTCGAAATCTTCGAGACAATGATAAGCTTCATTTCAAACACCGTTTCCTACCTGCGAATTTTCGCTATGGTGGTTGCGCACATAATGCTCACAACCGTCTTCTACAGCCTGGCCGAAATTACTTCGGGGGGCAGTCTAGGGTTCGTCCTATCTCCGCTTCTAATAGTTGTGGGGAATGTGTTCGTGGTCTTGCTGGAGGGGATCTTGGTCCTGGCCCAGGATCTGAGGCTTCACTTCTATGAATGGTTCAGCAAGTTCTACAACGATGGAGGGGTGCGATTCAGCCCCTTCCGATTGGCTGTTGGGGTCCCAATCCAGGTCAGTAAATAAACTCCTGGACAGACTTTTTGGGATCCATTTCTCTCTCAATTATGTTGGCAAGCCTTATGAGGTTCTTTGTTTCCCTCAGCTTGAGCTCAAGGTATGAGAACACTGCTGCAAGGTTTGAATAATTCCTATAGTACGCTCTTTCTGCATTCTTGCCAAGCTTCTCCTCGTATAGCCTTTCCAGGTCTCTTGCGCCCGAACCTTTGGACGGCAATACGCTCAGCAGGAAAGCGGCCGCCTTTTCTGAATCGCCTTGCTTTGTTGCCTCATTAAGCCTCTCATAAGGGACGCTGCCGAACTGATAAATCAGTAATTCGCCAATCGCAGCCGGCGGAATCCCATTCTTTATGCCGCGTAAGATTGTTATTGAATTGAAGTAATCTACTTTCGTTTTCATGAAATCAGTCAGCCCGGATCTAGCCTCTCTCCCCAATTTGCCTAAATCCTCGCAAAGGTCAAGAATTCTCTGCCTTGCGAAGACTACGTCTACCAAGCCAGGGATCCTGTATTTCATGAATACTTTTGAGGAGGTCTCGACCTCGCGATCGAAACCTTCTGCCCTGAGCATCATGATGGAATCCTCCCTCTGTTTTTCAGGCAATTTCCCGGCTAGGGCTGACTTCAAGATCTCTGCTCTTTCTGTATCTGTGATCTCCCTCTTGAAGAATCTTAGCGCCTTCTCGAGTCTGTCCGTTGTTTTTATGAATTCATCTACCTCAGCAAGGTATGCGCTGTAAAGTGCGGCTTCAAGCGCTTTCGCACTTAATGCAGGGGCTTCGAGGGTGGGCACCTTCTCTTTGAGCTTGTTCGCGAACTCCTTCAGATCCTTGGAGTACGACAGCTCCAAAAACTGCTCCCTAGTTAGGAGTCTGCCTTTTCTCGCAGAGGCCTTGACGACTGTATAAACAGGGTCGCTCAATATCGTCAGCTCTCCCCTTCTTGCGGGTAGAGATCCCTGATAACGGCTTCTACGACTTCATCGACACAGGCCTTCTTCTTCTCTTCTGCTTTCTTTCTCAGCAGAACCGAAGAGGCCTCGCTCTCTTTCCTGATCTTCTCTGTGATCTTTTTGGCTTCGGAAACCTTCTTGGAATACGCTTCCTCACCCATCTCCTTCGCCTTCTGCTCAGATTCAAGCTCCAGTCTCTTGGCCTCCTCCTCAGTCTTCCTCACCAGCTCGTCTGCTTTTGCCTTTGCTTCGTTCTCTATCTCCTCTGCAAAAGTCTCTGCCTTCTTCAATCCTGTAAGAACTCTCTCCATCATCCTTTCCTCCCAGAAACGATATACCCTGTGTGACCCACCATTATCATGTCGGGCCTAGTCTCATTTGCCTTGACCTTGTACGTCCGCATCAGTAGTTCTAATGCCTTCACTGCCAAAAAACCTTTGCTACGCATTTCTTCAACAGTCTTCTCGACTTGGTTTATTGTCGGACTGAAGCTGACCAGCCTGCCCCCCGTCTTAAGTGCATCATGAGCCAGACCCACTACCTGCCATGGGGTTGCCATGTCCAAGACAATTGCATCGACTTCCCTTTCGTCTATCCCTTCATTGATGTCTTTCAGCTTCATCTCAACATTCTTCATCAGTCCCATCCTTTCAAGATTCTTCCGCGCTACCCTCTGGAAATCCTCCCTCATTTCGTAGGTGTAGACCATTCCATCAGGCTGGACGTGCGTAGCCAAGTAGCTCGTTAGCGACCCGCTCCCTGTCCCGCACTCGACAACCCTAGTTCCTGGCTTTACATTAGCCAAAAGAGTGATTAGCGCAATGTCCTTTGGATATATGATTTGAGTCTTTCTAGAGACCCTCTCGAGGTGGTCCAAGTAGTCTACAGGCATAGCCTTCATGGGTAGCCCCAGTGTGGTCTTCACTTCCGTTCCATATTGTTTTCCAATCAGCTCTCCCAGATCAACAATCCCTTTGTGAGTGTGGAACTTTTTACCGCTTTCTACAGTCACAATCCAGCTCTTCTTTTCGTTGACATAAAGCAGTATCTCCTGACCTTCTTCGATCGTCATGCTGGACCATCCTTTAATGCACTTCCATCTAACTGCCTAATCATATTAACCTTATTAGATCGGCTCCTTTGAACTCCTTCCAAATTTTATCCCCCCAAGAGTGCAATCTTTTGTTTGAAGCATGTTTTTTATAGTATTTCCGTCATACTTTGATACAACAGGTGTGTTTTTTGACAGCGCGCGTTAGGATCAAGGTTACAGGCATTGTGCAAGGAGTTGGCTATAGGTACTATACGTATAGAATTGCAAGGGGATTGGACCTTAAAGGATACGTCAGGAACCAGAAGGACGGGAGTGTTGAGGTCTTGGCCGAAGGGGAGAAGGTCAAGCTGATGGACCTGATTTCAGAGCTGAGGATCGGGCCGCCAAACTCCAGGGTAGACAACCTTTCCATTGAGTGGCAAGAAAGCAGGAACGAATTCTCTGACTTCAAGATATTGAAATAATTTTTCATTCTTAGATCAGGTCGCAGGAGTGCAATCATACATCCAGAGACGGATCGAACTTGTGTCTTTTGTAAATCATTGATGAAATGACCTTGGCTACGCCTTTCATCTTGTAGACTCTCTCAGCGAAATTTTGCATCTCATCAATGTTGCTGAAACTTGCATGAACGAAAATAGTTGGGGCGCCTACCTTCTCATAAACCTTCGTGACTTCCTCATATGCTGAAATCCTGTCCACGACCTCGGAAAATTCATTTGAGCTGGCCTCGACCTCAAAAATTGCTGAGACATTCTTCCCTATCATCCTCGAGTCGGCAAGAGCGAAAAAACCCTTTATGTAGCCCCTCTTCAACAGTTTGCTGACTCTGTCCCTAACCGCAACATTTGATATACCAACAACAGAGGCAAGGTTCCTATAAGACACCCTCCCATCCTTCCTCAAGACATCGATTATCTTCCGGTCATAGTCATCTAGCTGCTTCATAGATCCTACCTTAATATATTGAAGTTTTATTACTATAAATATTGATATTAATTAATATAAGTATGTTGGTAGCTTATTGATTGCAAGCCCTGCCAACAATACAAAAATTTTTCGAAAATCTTATGTGCTTATATTGTAACCCGACTCAAAATCTGAAGTCCTGTTGCAGACTGACCAAAAATATTAATAGTGATACGCGCCTCTAATCGATTTAAGGTGCTGTCGATGGCTGGTTCCAGATCATCGTACGTAATCTTTTTCGACTCATTAAAGAAAGACGACATTCCTCTAGTCGGTGGTAAGTGTGCAAATCTTGGAGAACTCATATCTTTCGGCGTGCCTGTCCCTCCTGGGTTTGCCATAACTGCTGAGGCTTACAAGCTGCACATAAGCAGGAACAACCTCCGAGACAGGATTAAGGAAATACTCTCCAGGATGGATGTCACTGATAGCGACTCATTGGAATCCTCCTCTAGAGAGATCAGGTCAATAATTGAGTCCGCACCCCTGCCGGTCGAGCTGGCAGAGGAGATAGTCGCGGCTTACCAGAAACTGGGCAGCATGGTGAAACTAAAAGATCCTCCGGTCGCAGTCAGGAGCAGCGCCACCGCAGAAGACCTGCCAGGGGCGAGCTTCGCGGGGCAGCAGGACACATACCTTTTCGTCTCTGGTAAGGATGCGCTCCTAAAATATGTGATAAAATGCTTCTCATCCCTATTCACCCCGAGGGCGATCGCCTACAGGAAGGAGAAGGGTTTCGACGACATGAAGGTTTACCTTAGCGTTGCGGTTCAGAAGATGGTTGATAGCGAATCCTCAGGGGTCATGTTTACCCTGGATCCAACGACGGGGAACCGCGATGTAGTGGTCATCGAGGGGACGTGGGGCATCGGCGAGATGATCGTCCAAGGCAAGGTTAGCCCTGATGAATGGACGGTTGACAAAAAGACATTGACAATAATTGAAAGGAACATTTCAAGGAAGGAGAAGATGGCAATACGTTCCCCATCCGACAGCGGCGAGGGCTTCCTTAAGGAGACCCCCGTCCCACCGGAGCGTGTCGAGGCACCCTGCATTTCTGACGATCAGGTTCTTGAGCTAGCAAAGTTCGCGGTCGAAATAGAGAAACACTATGGCATGGGGATGGACATCGAGTGGGCACTGGACTCTTACGACAAGAAGCTGTACATAGTCCAGGCAAGGCCCGAGACTGTGTGGTCGATGAAGGTTGAAACCGAGCCTGAAGGCAAAAAGATGGACCAAATGGACACCGGAGTCAAGCGCCTCTTGAGAGGCGTCCCTGCATCACCGGGGCTAGTGTCGGGAAAAGCGCACGTAATAATGGACACGAAGCATATCCGGGAGTTCCAGGCAGGCGAGATACTGGTCACTGAGATGACATCGCCGGACTGGGCTCCGGCCATGCGAAAGGCCCTTGCGATAATCACCGACAGCGGAGGCAAGACATGCCACGCTGCCATAGTGAGCAGGGAGTTGGGCATCCCATGCATAGTTGGGACAAAGGAGGCGACAAAGATCCTCAAAACAGGGCAAGTGATAACAGTTGATGCGACCCACGGTGTCGTCTATGAAGGAGACTTGATCGGCCCAGAGGAAAAGAAGCCTGTGGTACCAACGAAGGCAGCGCTGAGTGCCGAGTCTTACTACCCGACTGCAACCAAGATATACATGAACCTCGGCGAGCCTGGGATGATCGACAAGTACCGCGATCTGCCGTTCGATGGGATTGGGTTGATGCGTGTCGAATTCATAATCGCTGATGTAATAGGGGAGCACCCCCTACACTTGATAGAGACAAAGCAGGACGAGAAGTTCATTGACAAGCTCGCTACTGGAATCTCGAAGGTCGCGAGGGAGATACACCCGCGGCCGCTTGTTGTGAGGTTCAGCGACTTCAAGACCAACGAGTACCGCCAGCTTGTGGGCGGCGACAGGTTCGAGCCGCAGGAAGCCAACCCGATGATAGGGTGGAGAGGCGTCAGCCGCTATGTCTCAGACGTTTATTCGCCTGCCTTCAGGCTAGAGTGCAGGGCAATAAAGCGAGTGAGGGATGAATGGGGCCTGAAGAATGTCTGGGTGATGTTGCCGTTCGTTAGGACTACATGGGAAGTCGAGTCGTGCCTGAATATAATGAAGGAGGAAGGCTTGCAGAGGGATCGCGACTTCAAGGTATGGCTCATGGCTGAGATCCCATCGATAATATTCATGGCTGACGAGTTCTCCAAGCTCTGCGACGGCTTTAGTGTCGGCAGCAACGACCTGACACAGCTCATCTTGGGTGTCGACAGGGACTCGCCCATACTCCCAGCACAGGACTCGAGGTATTTCGACGAGAGGGATCCGGCTGTAATCAGGGCAATCACGCACTTGATAAAAGTGGCGCACTCCCATGGCGTCACTGTCAGCATCTGCGGGCAGGGCCCGAGCGTTTACCCCGACCTCACAGAGACGCTGGTAAGGGCTGGCATTGACAGCATCAGTGCGAACCCTGACATGGTCGTATGGACAAGGAAAGTTGTTGCTGGAGTTGAGCGGAAGGTGCTGATGGAGCGCCTAGTCAAGTCCAGCAAGAACAACGGGTTTGAACTGCTCGAATAGCCTCTTTACCCTCAGCCCTTCCCCATCCTTTCCTTTTTTGCCGCCATCCGATGGCTTGATTAGCACTTCAAGCCCCACTCTACTCGTCGTTTCCATCAATCCTGACCTCCATTTCGCTGTCACAGAACTTGCGGATAAGGCTGTAGTGCCTAGGCACCATAGCACCTTTCCGCTCCGTCATGTCGCAGAGCAGTATTAGGCTTGCCTTGATCCTCCCCGCTGCGGTTGCCATTTCGAAGAGATCCAAAGCAAGCCGCCTGCGAGAAAGGTATCCGTTGCCAAGTCCGTTCACAGGGTCAATTACGGCGACGGCGGGCTTTATCTCAGAGATCAAGGGTGCGACCTCGCCCAAGGAATCGAAAATCCCTAACATCAAATTTTCAGGGCCTACCATTGAACGCAAGGCTGTTTCGTCAACTGCCATAAGCCTTTGTTGCAGGTAGAGCGCCCTTCCCCCCAGGCGCACCTTCTCGATGCAAGCCCTGAGCGCAACCCCCCTAGCTGCATTTCTGTGCCCGTGCAGTAGCAGTGTCTGCCCGATCCCAAGATCTGTGGAGTATGCATCCTGGAGTTTCATCCCGGATCACTTTGGAACTTCCGAGTCCTTCACCCCTGCCTCGCTTAGCGTGACAAAGGTCGAGCTCCGGGGGTGCTTGGGGGAGTCGATCACACTGACCTTAGTCATGCCCTTTGATCTCTCCAGCCAAAGCCGGAACGTGCAGCCGTGCGCCACAACGTTCCCTCCTGCAGGCCTCGCAGGCTTCACCCCGGGTATGACCTCGGGGACATCCAGGATCTGGTTCGTGACAACTATTATGGCATCGTGCATTGTCGAGATCCTCTGGAGCTGGTGAATGAACGTGTTTAGCCTCTGTTGCCTTGTCACCAAATTTTCTCTCCCGGAGTACTCTGCACGGAAATGGGCTGTGAGCGAATCAACGATTATCAGGTTTGCTTTCTTCCCCACAACATACTCCTGTGCTACCCTCAGTGCCTCGAACTGGTGGTCAGAGTTGATGGCCCTGAATACGTGCACGCGATCCAGTATCTGGTCGCCCTCGAGACCGAGCGCATTTGCAATAGGGTAAAGCCTCTCTGGCTTGAAAGTGTCCTCTGTGTCTATGTAGAAAGCCGCCCCGTCCAGCCCTCCCCGATTCCGAGTCAGCTGCACGGTAAGGCAGAGCTGGAGGCAGATCTGAGTTTTCCCCGTCCCGTATGCGCCTATGAGCTCTGTGATCCCTGGCTCCAGTCCGCCGCAAAGCAGGAGGTCCAGGTTCTTCGAACCAGTCGTCAGGAATTGGATGCCCTTCCTCTTCTCAAGATATTCCCTGGCGGTCATAACCCTCGGAAAAACCGCTTCCCTGGCGTTCCTCACAGCCTCGCCTGCCCTCCCCTCAGCCAGCTCGCTTATCTCTTCAAGCTCCCTCGCCGGGATGCAGGCAAGATCCTTGACTGTTTTAATACCTGCCTTTCTCAGCCTCTCTGCGGTTGCAGATCCTATCCCTGGCAAATCCTCCAGCTCTAGCCCATCTCTGTCTTCATAGCCCATTGTAGACCCTCCTCAAGATCTCGATCGCGTGCAGGATCAGATCCTTCCCGTCATCCCCGTCCCCAGCTGGATCTTTCCTCTTGAGGATAGACCTCTCCGCCCCGAGTATTTCCAAAAACTCCTCGACGCTGTACTCCTCCTCGTTTATCTTCTCCTCCTTTCCGAACTTGCCTCTCGAAAAAACTGTTCTCCTTACCGTGTCCTCGCCTAATGCAGAAACCTCGACGCCAACAACTCGGTCGCCGTGATCCCTGCCCAGGCTCCAGTAGATCCTATTTTCAGACAAGTACTTCACCCTCATTTTCACCCTCCTCCTCATCAAGGGCCCGTTCTCCGGCCTTTGTCAGCCTATACCAGTTGATCCCATTCCCATCGGCAAACTCGATTATCAAGAAGTGCCTTGAGAGCACCTTGACGACTCTCTTCAGGGTGCCGCTCCGCTGTTTGGAGACAGCATCGACTGGGACTCTCCCTCCCCTTATCATGGTCATGAGTTCCTTGGCAGTCTGATGCATCGCCTTGTCGGCAAAGATCTTTTCCAGGAGGGTGACCTTCTTCTCAGCCTCCTTGCGCATCTCGAAATCCTCTCCCAGGCTTCTCATGTGCATCTCGATTTCCTCATCCCCGACAGGCTTGAATCCGGTTTTCCTTATCCTGACTGATTGCATTGCATCCGAGTATCGCGAAATGATTATCAGCTGCTCTCGGCCAAATTTAGACCCGCAAGCGCAAGGTGCCCGAGTTCTGCGTTTCGAAGCTTGTCTATCCCAATGCGAAACAGTCGTACAGACTATCTCCGAAGTCAGCGTATCTGTGATCCACTGGGGGACGAGGGAATTTGTCGAGGCCGCAATTATCAGCAAAACCCCCCTCCTTGCCAGCTCGTCCGCACTTGCCTCCAATGCCTCGGAAAGCTCCTCCGGCGCATCATGGGCGAAGATCCTGTCGGCTGGATCGATCAATACCCCCGTCAAATCCAGGGCCCCGAGGTTCAGGAAGAGATCAATCGCTGCCAATCTGCCGACCCTGATCGAAGACGCCTTGGAGAGGTCGATCAGGGCGGGGGGACGCACCTCCTGCGGGATCGGGCGGTTAAAAGCCTGAAGTTCCCAGAGCACATTCCTTACAGAATCTATGTTCAGCCCCTGCCTCGGGTGCGCCTCCGCCTCGATCTGGAGCAGCCTCTCTAGCAG
>JAULTB010000002.1:16631-43559 GCA_038801655.1 Candidatus Methanosuratincola thermotaenarum
TGAGGGCTTGGGGCTCTCTTCCCCCTGAGATAGAGACAGGAGCAGTGCCCTCTCCAGGTAGAGCCTCTCGATTCTTGTTGTCTTCAGGACTGCTTGGACGGCTGCTGCTATCAGCTCGGGGAACCCCATTCGTGATGCACTAAAAGGGTTTGCCTGGAAGTTTCTTCCTGCCCGATACACTCTCAGTGATGGGATGTAGCTCACAAGACCGGTGTAGTCCCCTGTCATGTCTATGATAAGGAGCTTCTCGCCTGCCTTGGAGCACCTGAGTGCGAGCTCCATTCCGACCTCCGATCTCTCGGGGCCGATTCCGGTTATGCAGCACCTCTTCAGCTCGTCCCTTCCGAGACCAAACTCCCCTGAGATGCTGTCGCAAGGGTGCATCCTTCCGATGCCAGCCATTTCGGAAAAAATCCCCTCTAGCGCGCCCTCGGCTTCCTCGAAGAGCTTCATGTCATCACCATCGGTTTAAGTATGATCTCTTTGCCCCTGTGGATCTCAAGGCTGGCTGTCGGGGAGGTCGAGGCGACCACGGTTCTGGCGATCTCGAGCAATTCCATATGCTCGATTCCGGCCCTCTCGAATTCAGCCTTGATAGAAGGTCCGTGCTTGGACGCGATCTGCATGCTGTTCAGGAAGTCCCCTTCATCCGTTACGATACCGACGAAAGATATTGTCCGATCCCCGCCCCCGAGCGACTTCAGCACTCCGCTCACTGCCGTCTTGTACGCTTCGGGCGACCTGGACTTGTCCTTTATGCTGAATGAGGAGATGCAGATGAATCCTGCCCCCTTGGGGAGTATCACATATGGCGATGCACTGCTGGGGATGTAATAGTCCAATGCAAAGCTCTCTTTCCTGAGTTCCTTGCAGCTACGGGCCTTCCAGTCGAATACCCTCTCCAATACTCTGCCTTTTCTCCACAGTTCATTTATCCGACTCGCGATTTTCCTGATTATTCCTGACTTGACCAGCATGTATAGCCCGACCATTGGTATGGTCCATGGAAAAACCACGAGTATTGTGCCGATTATTAGCCACTTCAGCAACGAAGACCAAAAGGCCATCTTCGGGTCCTTCCAAAAAAACCTCGACACCCGACGAATTTAAGCAATCTTAAGGCCTACACCGATTCGATTTTTCTAGAAAAGCCGAAAAGCATTGAAGAAAGTTAGATAAGCGGTACGTGCGCTATTCCGATCATGGAAGAAGATCGCCGGCGCGAAGTCATGGATGCACTGGGCGAGAGGACAAGGTATGAGATCGTAGCCAAACTCATTAAGGAAGAGCTCACAGGTGATGAGATAGCATCTGCCGTGAACCGGTCCCGGAGCACTGTGGAATCGCATCTTTCGATGTTGCTTAGGCTTGGATTGATCTCACGGGAAATGCGGGACAGGGTCTACTACTACCGGGCGACCGCCCTTGCCACCCAATACCTCGGGAATGAACCGTCTGTCGAAGCTCAGGTGCCAACAAAGGGTCGCTCAGGGGGGTCTGGATATCTGTGGGCGATATTCTCCGCGGTGGCGGGTTCATTGTATTTCGTTGTAAATCAATATGTTTACCCATTCCACATATTTGGGATGGGGATCCTCTTTGGGATGGCCTCGGCATTCTTGTTCAGTAGCTTCAAGGAGGTCGTAAAGGCCACCGTTACCACTTCCTTCGTGATCTCTTTCCTGGCTTACTTGGTCATTTTCAGTTCCAGCCCGGTGGCTTTCTTCGCATCTTTCACCATATCCTTGGTCTACATAGCAATAGGGCTTGCCCTCTGGTTGTTGATAAGATCCTTCAGCCGCACTATATCTAGGATCAAGAGATGATCCGCCAACTTGGAAACGCTTTTGAGCCAAGGGGGTTCATCATATTCTTGGTGTCTTCCTTGACTTCAGGCATTCTGGAATCTATGACAAAGGAGGATCTTGTAAGGTACATAGAGATCCTTTCGAAAAACTTCCTCACAATCGACGGATACTGGTTCTTGGGCGTGGAGGAGAAATTCGGGATCGAAACTGCAATCGATCTTGACAAGCATGCGTGGGAGCAGTATGCAGTCTCTGAGGCTAATCGGATCAAGGAGCTGCTGGGGATTTCCGAAGGGACTTTAGCCGACCTGGAGCGGGCCCTCCAGCTGATAAGCATAGCCCCATGTTCAGGGGTGAAGACAGCGCTGCATGGCGATCGCCTGGTAATGACCGTTACAAAGTGCCGCCCGCAGCGTGCAAGGACAAGGGATGGGAAGGGAGAGTTCGCTTGCAAGCCCGTCGGTTTGGCGCATCTTTCGACATTTGCGAAGACTATCAACCCAAGATTTGAGACGAGGTGCGTCTTCGCCCCGCCCGACTCTCATCCTGAAGGCATCTGGTGCAGGTGGGAGTTCTCAATAAAAAAGGATGAGTAGAAGGTGGGCAGAATGCCTGATGAGATTGGGCACCTGTTCCAGCAAGAGACGAAATACTGGCGGGATCGACCTGGCGGGGGCATGCTTGATTGGCGGCAGAAACCCTCCCCATACAAGGGATATCCTGGTGCAGGGGAGATTGGGCTGCCGGCTTTCCAGCCCCCTGGCGCCACGCTTGAGTGGTGCGTAAGAAACAGGCGCAGCGTTAGGGAGTATGCGCCTGATCCGGTCTTGCTTGATCAGATCTCCTTCATGCTCTGGGCGTCCACGGGCATCCGGGGGCGGATTCGAGGCTATGAATTTAGGACCGCCCCGTCTGCAGGTGCGCTGTACCCTATCGAGACGTATTTGCTGGTGAACAACTGCTCCGGTCTTTCAAACGGGATCTACCACTACTCAGTCAGGAGGCATATCCTCGAGATCGTTAAACGAGGGGATTTCGGGGAAGGTTTGGCTCACGCTTCTCTCGGGCAGTCGATGTGTGCAGAAGCCCCTTGCGTCTTCATCTGGTCCGCAGTCTTCGGGAGATCGAAATGGAAATACAAGGATCGGGCTTACCGTTATGTTTACCTCGAGGCAGGGCATATAGCGCAGAACTTGGCCCTTGCAGCAGTCTCGTTGGGGCTAGGTACATGCCAGATCGCCGCATTCTTCGATGACGAGGTAAACCAGCTAATTGGTCTCGACGGCACAGAGGAGTCAGTCGTATACCTGAGCTCCGTGGGCCGACCCGCCTAGATCACCGGCATGTGGACGCAGCAGTCGTCTATACAAATGACTTCCAGACCTGTGCCCCTAGCATACTCTACAGCCTCCTGTGAGGGATTCGCAATCCCGTCGAACCCCAAGTCCAGCGCCATCCTCTCATACACGATCCTGGTTTTCCCCCTCCCCCTCATGCAGCCCAAGCTCAGGTGAGACTTGATCCTCTCCCGCGCGTACCCCATCACCTTCTGCACCTCTTCAGGATCGGGCGTCTCCCCATCAGTCATGACGAGAATGGCGCAGGCACCGGGTTTCGCCTCTGCGATCATGTCGATTGCCCTGTACTCGCCGATTATCTTGCCCTGCTCGATACCTATCAGCACATGTGGTGCGAGAAGAGGAAAAATGGATTTTGCATTCGAAAGCGCATCCACATACTCCATCAGGCTCCATCTGCCGCCCAGATAGCAAGTGATAGCCTGCTGGCTCCCGATTACATCCAGCAGCAGAGTGTCAACGCCTGCCTCCACCACCCTGTCCATGGTATCTTTGTCGAGGAGCCCTCCGTGCATGCTGACCTTAATCCCCGTCCTCCTCTTCCCCTCCTCTATAGCTGAGATCATGTTCCTGACGGGCAACTTCCCTGACTTAGCGAATCCGCCTGTTATTAGCAGCCTCTTTGTGCCGCCCTTCTTGGCTGCTACGAAGGCCCTGATCAGGTCTGTGGGCATGGATGCCTTTGCCATCCCCGATAAGTACTTCCCCCTGCAATGGGGGCAATCGAGCTCGCACCTCGTACCGGTTATCGATACTGGTACGACTGCAGGGCTCGGTCTGTAAAAGCAGATCCTCTTGCCACTCATATTCAAACCAATCCCACACGGTAAAACAGGTGCCTTCTCAGCTTTAGCAGTCTAGGCACTCCTGCACCATCGCGATAAGGTCTTCTAGACGCAACCCTATGAGCGTGATCCCCCCAATTGCGCTCTCGACTGCCTGTCTCGCGTTGCACAAGTCCTTACCTATAAGCTCCTTCTCTATAATCTCTATCCCCTCTTCGGGATGTGCAAAGAAGTCCCCTGTTATCTTCGCATCCTTGATCAATCCCCCCTCTAGGACGATCTTGACCTTGACGAGCTTCCCGTCCTTGAACTTCCTCACAAGCTCCCTTTCCAAAGTGTCACCTCCTGAATGTCCAGTCGATTGACCTGTACCTCTCCTCCAGCGTTGGGGTTATGCACTCGTCATCTGAAAGATCAGAGGGATATGCAACAGCGCCGAAGTGATCCTCGAAGTTCCTCACAAGGATCTTGGAGAATTCTGCGTGGCTGACTTCCTTGCCTAGGATTTCGGCCGCAGTTGTTATCCTTCCTGCAACGTCTTTTGCCCCTTTTTCCGCTAGCTTCTCTGCCCTTACCCTAAGGGCGGGGAGCAGTGAATAGTCCATGCCTAGCAGTATCGTACCATGCTGGAGAATTGCGCCGAACCTCCTTGTCTGCGCGCTCCCGGAGATCTTCCTCTTCCTCACTTCGATATCGTTAACTGGGCGGAACGATGCCGGCACCCCTATCTCTCTCAACGCCGAAACGATGGGGGCGCATATCTTGAGGTAACTTCCCTGAATGTCCTGCGGAACAGATGGGTCGTTTGCCTCTACTGCGAAGCTGTAAGTGAGCTCCTTCGGGGTATGGAGCACAGCCCCGCCACCAGAGAGCCTCCTCACCACTTGGATCCCTTTCTCGTGGCAGAACTCAAGGTTGACCTCCTCCTTTATCTCTTGGAAGTATCCGATTGAGACCGCCGGCGGATCCCATCCGTAGAGCCTGAGCGTTGGAGGGCTCTTGCCTGACCCTACCGACCTCATTACTGCCTCGTCGAGTGCCATGTTGAAAGGGGCGTCCCCAAACTCGAATTCGATCACCCTGAGCCTTTTCAATAGGACCACGTCTCCTCGGCAACCCTCTTCGGGTCAGGTTTGAAGGGATAGTTGTAGAACGGCCCTGAAGCCTTTTCATTGAAGTAGGGCCTGTTGCAGCCGGGGCAGCCGCAAACCATGAACGGATGCCCCAAATCGAACATTCTCTCAAGCATTTCCTCCGAGCACCCGAGCCCTGTGATCCTTCCGTCCTGGCCAAATTTAAAGTCTGAAGCCTTCAGGCCTGCATTGACAATGAGGTGCCGGGCGATCTGGACCCTCCGGTATGAACCTATCGGGGGGCTGGCTGCATGCTCCATTCTCGTCCCTCTGATTGGGGTAAACGCAAAGAGGGATGGGACGACTCCCATCCTTGAAACAGTGTCGATCATCTCTACTGCTTCCCTTTCAGACTCGCCGAGCCCGACGATGATGTGCGTCCCTACCTTTCCCCTTCCGAAAACCCCTGCGGCTGCCCTAAGCGAACCCATTATCTCCTCCAGCTCCCTGCCTTTCACATATCTGAACCTCTTCTTGTCTGCGCAATCAACAGGTATAGTCAGGATCTCCACGCCTGCGTCCCTGAGCCTTCCCATGTCTTCCACAGCAATGGGGGGCGCTGAAACCGAGAAGGGCAACCCCGCGGGGGCCAGGCGCTTCAAGATCACTTCGGCTTCGGATGCTATCCCTGGCTCGTCGGAACACTGTATGCAGACCCTCTTCAGCCCGGTAGCCCTGGATGCTGCCCTAGCCACCTCCTCCAGAGAGAATCTCGGCCAATCCACCCTTGAGATCTTGCTGATTCGGCCATAGGGCTGGGGGCAGAAGGCGCAGGATCCCCTGCAGCCAGTCTTTGAAACGAAAAGGTAGAGCGTCGTTGCCCGAGCATCCGTCCTGCCCCTCAACAGACCCAGTTCCAATGCCGATCCGTAGGATACCCTTACGGCTTCGATCGTGTGCGTACACCTGCGCAGTACCTATAGCCGATCCGATCTCTCCCACAGCAGGTCAAATGAGTCGTGAAACACAGATACGAGCCCTGGGTTTCTGGTGTATCCCGGTCTGTAGTAGATCCTGCTGCTGTCGCTCTTCCTTGCCCATATGAGGAATATCAGTTCCTTCGAGTCTGCTATTGTGAACCGGGTGCTCCTCCACTCCCTGCCTGAAAACCTGACCTCGATCCCGTGCTGCTTCATGTCATCGACCCTTCGGGTAACCTTCCCGTCCTTGACTAGGAGGATCACCCTTACAGCGACCTTCCTCTCCAGAGCCGAGAGCAGCTCTTCCCTGACCTTGTCGTACCAGCTGAACTCCTCCGCGAGTATGCAGACCTCTGAGTTTGCCCTGGAGATCATCTTGACCGTCTCGAGCTCCATTGCTGGAAGGCCATCAATTGCCTGCAGCAGCTCTTCCATCCTCATGCCCAGCCTCTTCTCGGCATATATCGGCTCAAGGGCGGACTGGAGCCTTCCTACCGTTGCCCGGAGCTCTGAGATCCTGAGGTCGCACTCCACCTCTTTCTCCTTCATGTATCTCTGCAAGAATGCTTTGGGGGCAACCGGCGTCAGCCTCCCAGACTTGGACTCGATTGCCCCGATCCTAGCGAGCTCTTCAACCGCCGACCTTGCCTCCTCTGCATCAAGACCAAGCTTCTCAGGTATGGCGGATAGGAGATCTTCACCGTTCTCGACCAGGTGCTCGTAAATCCTGATCTCAACATCTTTAAGCCCAATGCTCCTCAAATCGCTGAAGGACATCATGCACACCCGCATCAGTAATCACTTGGGCGGTTAATCTGATAAGCATTATTGGATTGCGGCAAATTCAAGAATAAACAATCAGCCTCTCATCGCCCCTCAGACAAGATAAAATCCTCGTTGTTCAATGCATGGAAGAAGACCGGGACATTCTGGGTATTGGTTGCTTTGAAGCTCGTCATCAGCCAGTCCCCATTCTGGAAGAGGAGTGTCCTTTCCATGAATGCGTCGTCTATTGCAAATGTGTCCGAAATGAGCTGCCTGTCGTACGGTCTTGGCATGGTGCTAACGAAGTAACTGTGTAGCTGCTGCAGGACATTTGTGTTGAGGTGCGCTATCCTCTGGGTGCTTATCCAGCCATGTAGATGGTACTTGCGTCCATGCCTGAGCAGCCGCTCGACCGCCAGGCTTGAGTATTCAGTCCCGTCCTCTTTCTTCTTTTCATACGGTATGAATTCTTGTGCCTCGTCGAAAACAAAGACCACTCTCGGATCCAGCGAAAAGCTCCTCTTTTTTGCCCTGAAGACCTCGCTTATCAGTTCAGCGCAGAGGCTCCGGGCAGCCTCCACCTCGGGAAGGTTGATCACGAACACCCTAGGGGCATTTTCACGTGTGTCCATTACCTCAGCGGTCAGGTCACGAACCGCATAGCCGCCCTTGGCCTCCTCTTCACGTTCGCCGATAACGACCCTAAGGTTGTGGAATACTGTTTTTATTGCGGCATCGTCCCTCAGTTTTGCCTTCCCGATCAGCTGGTCAATCTCGCACAGCAGCGGCCCCGCTTCGGCCCCTATCCGTGTCTCCTCGTCAATCCCGTTCCTTTCAAGAAATCCTTTGATCTTGGCCATCACTTCCGGGACAATCACCTTCTGCGCAGAGGCGCCGTACTTCTCCTCAAGCAATCCGGAGAGGATCTCGAGCAGCCCGCTATAGCTCCTGTAGGCATTCATCTTCAAAGCTTCCCTCGAGGGCAGTGACAGCTTGAGCACCTTCTTGCCCTCGAATAGGTCCCTGATGCGGACGATCAGCTCTTCCCTACTTTCCGATAGCGACTCTGGGACCACGTGCCTCCTGTAATACTCCTCTGCCGCCTCCATTGTGTCGGCTTCAGAGATCTCCTCGGTGAAAAGGATCCTGCTTGGTTCATCGCAGAGGAGGTCGAGTATGCTTATCCCATACTCTGAGGAGACGTCGAAAATGACCACTTTCATGTCCGGGCAGGCCCTCACTGCCTTCCTAACCACCAGTGAGGTCAGGTTGCTCTTACCAGAACCTGTGAATGCGAAGACGCCCACGTGGTAATGGAGGAGCTTTTCGAGGTTGACAGTGAACGGTATCTCCTCATCGGCCACACCCAAGAGCTTCCCTACGGTGTAGTCGAAATCCCTTTTGCCCTTCGGCGCATAACAGATGAATTTCTTAATCAACTCCCTGCTGAGCAGCGAAACCTTTGCCCCTGGGAGGGGAGCGATGTTCTTTCTCAGGAAAGCCGGCAGCCCGCCTTCGATCTTCATGACATAGCCTGTTGGGGCTGCGACTATCTCGATCCATGTGCTCTTGGATCCTTTCTGCCACTCCGCGTCTATCAGGCTCATGAACTCCTTCCTTATCATGCTTGGCTGGCTCCTGTCAAGCGTGAGCATGCTGTAGTGCATCGGGTAAAGGTCTGCAACCTCGTAGATCGAGAATGAGTCGTTTGTGCCGACGCCCATTATGTTAGGTATTGCTATCAGCCTGCCCGCCTGTACCTTCCTCATCACATCCGGATCATATTCGGCCTCTATCCTTGCAGTCCGGAAGGTTATTGTCGCCTTCCCGTCCGAGGTCGTCCTTGTGGTCGAATGTATCTCCCGGAGCCTTGCCACGAATTCGCCGCCCAAGTCATCGAAGAAATCCAACTGATCACCCCCTCCTTATCGCCTCTATTTCAGATCTGAAGTCTCTGAACTTTGTGTTGAATAAGATTTGCTGATCTAGCCTGCTCCTGGCGAGTTCGTACGCAACTGTCGCAAGGTATGTCTGTCTGGCCCCTTCCAGGACAAGCTTGGCCTTCTTGTCCGCCAGAAAAAGGGGGAAATTGTACCCCAGCGCTTCTGGTATGACTTCGCCTGCCATCGAAGAGAGTGTTGCTATGACCAAGTCTGCTACCGGGCTACCCTCGTCGCGTTCCAACACTGGCTCAATTGTCTCGACATCCTCCCCGTCCTCGTGCAAGAGGACAGGTCCCCTGAGGTCGTCGAGGTCTGGGTAGCAGGGTCTGTCATATGCAAAGACGTGGCTCCTGATAGCCGGATCGTTGTTGCTGCACCAGAGCTGGACATATGCCTTGACGAAGGTCCTCTCATTGGATATCACGTTCTTATGTGCACCCTTGACCTTCACCCCATGACCCGGAGCCGGCTTTTTGCCCAACGGTATGGCTGTCCTGAAGCAAGAATCATATTCGATCGTTCTCCACGGGGTTTTGAGCCTAATTGCCTCAACCACGCTGTAATTCTGGAGAAGTGCCTTGTCGCTGTTGAAGTCGGGCACATCGCCCGTCAATCCGATTCTTCCGCTCGCGGATAGCACTTTTGAAACTGAATGGACGAGTTCATTAGCCATCGTGTCTTTTATCAGCCCCACCAGGAGTATGCCATTACCCCATGCCATCCTTAGGAGTCTTTGGAGAATGAAGAGGCTGACAAGATCGAGGTCGTCTGAACAAATCCAGCGCTCTCCGCCGCCCCCCTTCATGATCAGCGGGTGCTCCCCTGGAGGGGTCTCAAAGATGTGTTCTGCCATTTTCTTTGCAGCAAAGGATACCCTTTCCCAGTAAGCGCAAACATGTGGCTTGAGCCTGCAACCTTCTCCAGGCTCCAACAATCCGTATTCATCGCGCAATCTCTGCAGCTCCCTCCTTATCCTCTCTGCCTTCCCCCCTCCTTTCGACAGGGTCCTGATTAGTCCTTCCTCTGAGACTTCCTTCCCTGCGCTGATCAGGTGCTCGACGATCGCGTACCTTATGAACTGGCTCCTAGGCGGGGGCAGCGATAGCCCCTTGTTGGGGTTCAGCATCCTGGCCAGATCCAGATCAGGCTGAGAAACGGTTCCGAACGGCGTGTCCATCCCTTCCATAGCCGAGTGCCCGCTCTCGAGCCATTCTCGTGCGCTCCACACCAGATGCCCGAAGTCCCCTGCAAGGGTCCTGTCGAGCAGCACGACCTTCACGCCCGGATCATTTTCGAGCGCCTTCATTGCAAGGTAGTACTCTGACAGGCGCATCAGCGAGCTTGGGAGGCGCATCGGGTCTATTTCAGCCCCCGCCTCGGTCATCTTACCGGCCACCGACGACTCTTCCTCCTCGTATATCGGTATAGCGGAGGAGACGCTCGCGGAAGACGTCTCTTCATTAAGTTCGGTCATCCTGCATCCGGACTGATCAAAAATAATTTTCCCATGGTAAGCATATGCTCCAGCATAGAATATGATCATGTCAAGCTGCCTGTCTTGCGCCATCGTTCCATCTACTGCTATGAACTTCGCCTCCTCTTTGCCGAAAAGCGATCTTGCAGCAAAGAGTGCCTTATCCGCGCTGTACCCTTCTCTTATCAGGCTTCTGATCGCAGCCGAGGATCGCCTCAGCGCCTCGATCTTTTCGTTGAACTTGCAGACGAGCTTCTGCGTGGAGCTCCTGACTGATCCGACTATCCTTTCATGCTCTGACGCCATCAGGGTAAAGCCCCTGATATTCTAGTGCTTGAGGAAATATTTAATCGGACTCGGTCGGCTCAGCCAATCAAATCTCCACGAAAACTGATAAAAAGACTAATGCTGATTGAGAAATGAGGAGTAGTTATTGGAAAAGATTCTTTTCATAGGCGGCAACGATTCTGGAAAGCCTTTCAGGAGACTTCCTTACGGCGGATATCTGATTATATCTTGCAACCCGGATTGCCTTCCTGAAAACCTGCATGAAATGGCAAAGATCTGTGATGTGGCGATTGTTTGTGCAGACCAGCGAATGGGCAGGGTGATAGCTGATGAGATCTGGCACCTTCTTAGGAGGAAGATTGTAATTTCGACAACTCCAAATTTTGATCTCTCGATGCTGCGCGACCTCTATCCCCTTTCAAAAGTCTGCAGATGCGACTTGGTGCTGGACGGGGATGTAGACCGATGCCTGGCAGTCGTGTCATTCGGGGACTCCTTTTCGGAATCAGATCTCGCCTCAATGAAAAGGATCTTCTCAAGCATTGGAGAGATGCTCATCATTAACGAGCCCCTCTTCCAAGAAGTCAGGGCAGTTGTGAGCAAGGGTCTTTCATCCCTCGCCGAATTGTTGAAGAGGATCAGCCCGGACGATTTCCAAGAATACCTTCTGGGTTGGATCATGTACTGCCTGGGCCAGATGATCCTAAAGGGCAATCCGATCGAAGTGGACCAGAATCCACAAGGGGGTGGAGGAAGGCTCGGCCAACGGGAGATTCCCGCCGCCGATCCAAAAAGCCGGGACTAGTCTGGGTGTGGGAATCATGGTGGTGATTCGTGTTGGGGTGCATGTTTCAATTGCTGGATCAATAGCGCTGTCTGTCGACAGGGCAGCTAATTCCGGGTGTGACACTTTCCAGATCTTCACCAGGAACCCGAGGGGATGGGCATTCTCGGACATACCTGAAGACGTCAGGTTCTCCTTCATAAGCAAAGTTAGGGCTTCAAAACTCTCGCCAGTCGTTGCCCATATGCCATATCTCCCAAATTTGGCATCTCCATCGAGGGAGATCTATGAAAAATCGCTGAGGACACTTGAAGCAGAGGTCGATCGCTGTGACAGGCTTGAGATACCTTATTTGGTGACGCATCTTGGGAGTCACATGTCCAGCGGTGAAGAAAGCGGTAGGAAGAGGGTGGCAGAAGCCTTGGATTCCGCTTTCAGTAAGGGCTGCAGGTGCATGATCCTCCTTGAGAATACGGCAGGTCAGCGGAACAGCCTTGGAAACCGGTTTGAGGACATCTGTGCAATTATCGAAAAGACGGGATCTCCGGAAAAAGTGGGGGTTTGCCTGGACACTTGCCACGCTTTTGCGGCAGGTTACGACGTGCGGCTCGGCTTCAGCTCTGTGCTTGACGAACTTGAAAACGCAATCGGATTGGAAAAACTCAAGGTCATCCACATGAACGACTCCGTTGGCGACCTGGGGTCCCACTTGGACCGACATGAGCACATAGGCCTTGGCAAGATCGGGGAGTCTGGCTTCGTCAATATACTCTCGGACAAGAGGATATGGGACCTCCCGCTAATAATGGAAACTCCGGTGGACCAAAGGCGCGACGACAGGGGCAACATAAAGAAATTGAGGGAATTGGCTGCCCTCGTTCAGAAGTAATGATATATTATCCTGAATGTAATCTTGATGCCCGCCTGGCCAACAGAATGCCAATGCCGCTGGATAGGATGCTGACCCCTGCAATTATTATGAGGTAACTGTAGACCGCCTGGAACTCCAGGTTTTGCCTTGATAGCTGGTCTGCCAAAAGCGCTATCCCCGCCCAGAATATAACCCCCGAGAATGTGTCTGCCTTCCTCCTTATAGAGTCATGAACGATGTACCGTGCAACCAAAATGATTGCGTTGGTGGCCGCCATCGCAATTCCAAGCCAAAGCAGGAAGCTATACACTTCGGGGTGCGTGCCTCTAACCACAGGAAGGTAAATGCCCTGCGAGATCTCGAGCAGTTCAAAATCAGTTATGAAGTCCTTCAACCTGTCAACCAAATTCGGGATAAATGCGAATAATGATCCAACTGCAACTAGAAACGCGCCGAAGCTTATTAATCCCAAGAAGTCCCTGTTTCCCCTAGACCCCCCCATTTTTCGAACACCTTGAGATATCTGATCCGCCCTACTAATAAATCTGATAAACCATATTCAAAAAATGGGAAAATTTATCTGACAATAAATGCAATCAAATATAGAGTAACATGATTTTTGGAGCTGTTGTTTTTGTCTTCATCTTCATCTTCATCAAAGAAATTCTGCACGCACTGCGGTGCTGAAATCCCCCAAGATGGCGCTTTCTGCCCTAAATGCGGCAGCCCGGTCTTCCCTGCTCAGACAGTCCCGCCCCAATCCACCCGCCGCCAAAAGGAGGAGAAAGGCGAGAAGCGCGAGAAGGAGGAGAAGAGCGAAAAGGAAGGGGAGAAGCAGGAGGAGAAGGAGAGGGAAGGAAGCGTTTCTGGTGCTCTTTTTGGCGGGGGCGCCCTGATCTGGCTGGGGGTTACTTTCTATCTGGCCACCACCGGTCAGATAGCTTGGTCAAAGTGGTGGCCCGGTTTTATGTCTGGGCTCGGGATCCTTTTGGCGCTCTTGGGTTTTTACCATTTAATCAGGAGCAGGAGCCCGTTCCCCTTCGTAGGCATGGTCATCGGCGGTGCCATAATTTCTCTAATAGGGCTGTCTGGGTTTTACTCGTTCAACACGGATTTGTGGCCTGTCATGATCATCCTTCTCGGCTTGGTGATAATCTTGTTCGGATTGCTGGGGCGGAGGAGGGTGCCTAAGCCCTGATCATCCTCCCTGTGAAGATGTTGAATAGCAAGTGCTCCAAAAGCACCTTTTTGTTTGCCCTCCCAAAAACCCTGTAGTAGTTTTTGCCTGCACATTCGATGTAGTCACCGATGTCATACCTCGGGAATAGGCAAGAGGATACCACAAGCCTTCCCCATTCTCCCCTCTTTAGCTCGTGCAGCATCTTCACCTCTTTCCCTTTCATGACCTCGAAGAAATATGCGTCGTAGTTCGGAACAACATAAGGGTAATTGTCTAGCTGCTGTGCGAAAACTCCTTCGGTTGCCGTGTACATCTCAATGATGCTGACATTCCCGTAAAGCGCCTTTATCCTTGGCGCATGGTATGTTTGTATCTTCGGCAGACTGGTGCAGAATGCTGCCTTCAGCATCCAAACATCCTTTGGAGCGATGCCATGTCTCTTCTTCAGGTACCTCCCGAAAGCGGTGATCACATTTGTTACGCCCATCACCGATCTGACGCCCTCCCCCCTCGCCCTCTGGTACACCAGCTCGAATCTGTTCTCCCAGTCCTGCCTGCTTATCCCGCCCCCAAGCCCATCGATCTCCTCCTGCGCTGGGACGAGCCCTGCACTCCCAAGACGCGGGTTGTACTTAGCATAGGTGCCTGAACTGTACCCGAACTCAATCTTGTCCCCTCCTGTCCCCTCTGAACCAACTGCCGAAGGGAAGTTAAGGTTCAAGACGCCCCCCTTCAGGACCTCAATTTCCCCTGTCCGCAAACCGTGGTTCACAAGAGCCCTCGCACCTACCATCAGTATTTGCTCAAGGTGCGTCCTGGTTGCAGGGATCAACTTTGCGGATCCAGTCGTACCTCTGGTCATCACCCATCTCACCACCGGCTCGCCCAGGAGCTCCTGATGTTTCCCGTTCTTCACCTTGTCGAGCCAAGGTTTCAGCCCCTCATAATCGACTACAGGGAACTTATGCCTGTACTCCGCGGGATCTGAGAGTGGACCATCGCAATAAGCCTGTCCATATGCGGTTTTGGAGTATTCTCTGGTCAGCCTCGCCAGGACTTGGCTTTGTGCTTCCTCCGGATCCTCGAGGGCTCTGTACCATGGCTCTACAACCATCTTAGGCTCTGCAAATCTTTCCATCCCAAGACACCAAAAAAAGGAAAAAGGCTCCAAATTCAGAGCTCAATCAGCGATTCGGTCTTGTATACGCCCTCGATCGCATTTATCTTCCTGATTAGAGGGGTGATGTCCTCCCTCTTCTCCACCTCACAGAAAGCGACTATGTCGAACCTACCGAAAGTAGGGAAGGTTTCAACCACTCCTGGTATCTTCTCCAGCTTCTTCACCACGTCCAATATCGAGACTTTCTCTGCGTTAATCAGTATGCACACTTGGATCATCTTGACAACCTCAAAGGAGCGTTTCGATCAGCGTCTCGGTCGATACAACGCCGTCTATCTTGGCTATCTCATAAACTGCAACACCAAGCTTTTCGAGGCTCTTGAACTCAAACTCGGCGACAATATCAAAAGCGCCAAGCGTTTCGAAAGCCCTCTTCACATCCTTCATCTCCTTTATCTTCTCTAGGGCATAGGGATCCTTGCCTGGCTTGCAGTGGACGAGTACGCATGCGAGAGGCATTTTCATCTCACTCCTGTCTGATAATCGGTCTTAAGCTCTATTTATGCTTCTCTAGATCAACGATCAACCGAGCTTGGGCAGGAACTTGAAGAGTGGGTGGTCTTTGTCTACCTGCCTCTCTCCAGAAAGCCTGGCTCCATAAGCCTTAATCGCCTCGACTACTGCCACAGCTTCGAATATGTATGTTGATGCCTTGAGGGGACCGTAGATTATGAAATCTGCGCCTCCAAGCTGAACAATCGTGTTTAGGGCTGCGTTGATAGCCCTTGCACTCTTTCTAGAAACCTTCTTCTTGAGTAGGGTTTGGTAGGCAGCATTCGACGGTGCACACCCGCACGGAAGGCCCAACTCCTTCTTTATCAGTTTCATAGACTCGACTGCGAGATGCGTGCTGGTGAAGTCGATTATGCCTACGTCCACGGCGGCACCTTCGATGCCCGCAGATTCACACTTGCCAAGGAGCAGATCTCTGAGCAGCGAAAGCTTCTCTTCGGGGTAGACCGCAGACGGGTCGAGGGTCTGTATTATCGCAAACCTTATCTTGTTGGCGCCAAGCTCGGCAAGCTCCGTCTCGGTTGTGCATGTAGACATGGAGTTCACGCCGCATCTCGCGCTTATTCCGATTTCGAGAGCTTTCCTGTAACCGGCAACCCGAGCCTCCTCGTCTAGTCCGCCTATCAGTAGTGGGCTTTCCGTCAGATCCGAGAGCAAGCCGATGTACTTGCGCATCGCCTCGGGAGTCTCTGCAATCACATCGACGGCATGCGGCAATCCAACGCGCCTCGCCATCCTTTCTGCCGTCTCCAGTTCGCTTTTGACCCTCTTCGTATCGACCTCGCCGGTTCGGTGGTCTGAGACCTTCTTATCGCCTCTATAGAAGAGGCTCCCTACAAGGACTGGCTTTCCGACGACCCCGAATCTGGCATTCCCGATCACATATGGGGGGGCTCTCATTTTGCCTCTGCCTCCGCCTCCCTCACTGCCCTAACCATCTCCCTCAGCTTCCCTACCGCAACCGCTCTGTCGAGGGCCCTCAATCCGCAGTCGGGGTGTATCCATGCTATGTTTTCAGGTTCGTAGGCTGCGAAAAGTCTTTCCAGCAGCTTCCTGATTGCGTCCTTTTCCTCGATCTTGTTTTCCATGGAGCTGATGCATCCGGCACCGAGCTTCTTGCCGTGATCCACGATTGCTTTCCGATCAACTGTATCGAAGTTTCCTGGATTGTCCTTGAAGGCGAAGCTGAGTATGTCTAACCCCTCGATCCTCACGATCTCCCTGAAGGACCTCTTCAGGTTTCCGCAGACATGAAGTGCCTTTACGCCCTTAACATTGGCAGTGACCGCCTCAAGTGCTTTCTTAGCAAGATCCATGGGAGCTCCTATTGAGAAGCTTGGCTCATCAAATTGGAATGTGGCGAAGCCGTTCTTGCTTATGATTTCAGCCTCTACTGCTAACGCCTCCCCGATGTCGGTGTACAGCTTTTCGTCGCGGAAACCGCTGTATGGTGCGCTAGGAGCGAGCTCAGAGAAGAAGGCCATAGTAACAGGGCCTGTTATTATGGCTTTGACCTCACAAGCTCCCGAAGCGATCCTTTTTGCATGAATCAGGTCCTGAACCAGGGGGGTATCCTCTGGCGGGCAAACCTTCCCTGTTATCATAGCCCTTCCGTCGCTGATCTCGAATCCTGGTATGTGGTCAGCAAAGTATGCGACCATGTCCTTCCTTGTCTGCCCGTCGCTTATGATTTCGATCCCTGCCTCGATCTGATCCCTGACCGCATTCTCGAGGGCTTCCAGCCCTGAGCCAGACACAGGGTGGCTTCCAATCACGGTCGTCTTTATTTTCCTGATGCCTTCTCCCCCCCGAGCATTTCCCTCGCTATCCTGACCGCTTCCTTTGCGTCAGCCCCGTAGGCATCTGCGCCTATTTCCATCGCGATCTTTTCACTCATAGCCGCTCCGCCGACCATGAACTTTACTGAAGGGTTGCATCCCTTAACCTTCTTTATTATTTCAGCTGCCTTTCTCACATCGGAAGTGAGCAGGACTGAGAGTCCTACTATCTGTACGCTGTTCGCGGCGCTTAGGACTTTGTCAGGCGTTAGCATAGTCCCGAGATCCAGCACGTCAAAGCCGTCAGAGACAAGCATTGCCGCAACAAGCGTCTTGCCGATGTCATGCGGGCCCAGCGACCCGATTGCGATCCTCGCTTTGCCTGCCCTCGCTATACCGCCTCGGCTCTGAATGGCAGGTATGACCAAATTCAGCGATACTTTTGCGGCATTGGCCGCCCTCATAACCTCCGGCAAGAAGAGATCCTGTGCCTCAAAGAGATCCCCGACCTCTTTCAACCCCTCTGTTATCAGATCTGCAATCTTGACCGGATCTTCGCCATTGTTCAAGAGCTGCTTTGTCGCCTCAAGAGCCATCTTTGAATCCTGGCTGATTAAGGCATCCTTAAGCCTCTTGAGAAGGTCATCAGGCAATTTTTCTACCCCCAGCACTTGGATTATCGATCTCTCAAGCTTATTCCGCAAAAAGTTAAATAGATTTTCTCTGCATTCAACCAATGTTCCCTCTGGTGTAGTCTATGGACAACAAATACTTGGTCGCAATCGCGGTGGGGCCTGATAGACCTGGACTCATCTCCGAGATAACTTCTGTGATAGCCGACTTCGGCTACAACATCGAAGAAATGGATCAGGTAGTGATGAAAGGGATCTTTATCCTGGCGCTCCTGATAAACGTCTCAATAAGTGTAGGAGCACTTGAAGAGATGCGCAGGAAGCTTTCCCACAGGTGCAGCGAATTGGGGCTAGAGGTGACGTTCTATTACGCTGGATCAAAGTAAGATAGTGCTGACTGTGGTGGGTAAAGACAGGCCCGGGATTGTCGCTGCCGTGTCTGGGGTTCTCGCACGGTTCCATGCAAACATTTTGAAGACGAGGGCCGCGACAGTATTCAACGACCTTTTCGCCATGGTGATGGTAGTAGAGACGCGCTATGCGACGATCGGTAAAGCAGAACTGATAAACATACTGAAGAGGAGCTGCGATGGAATAGGCCTCGCTCTGGCAGCCGAGAACTGCGAGAGCTACAAATGTGGAAAGAAAGTGATTGTGTTCGACCTGGACGGGACTTTGATCGATCAAGAAGTGATTGAAGAGCTGGCAAAGGCTGCTGGTGTTGGAGATGAGGTCAAGCGGATTACCAGGCTTGCAATGGAGGGGAAGATGAACTTCCTCGAAGCCCTAAAGGCGCGGGTCAGCCTGCTTCGCGGCCTACCAGTGTCGAAGCTTGACGAGATAAAAGATTCCATAGTGATTACGCCCGGCGTTGTAGACCTTATAAGGCAACTCAAATCGAGTGGTTTCGTAGTCGGCATAGTGACTGGGGGATTCGATTTTGTGGCTGAACATGTGGGGCGCATGATTGGTGCAGACTATGTCTTCAGCAACAGGCTACTCAGCAAGAATGGGGTCTTGACGGGGGAGGTCGAGGGCGAGATGACCGGGCCCGAGGCAAAGCTGAATGCGATCAGGAAGATAGCTCAAGAACTTGGCGTGGGGCTAGAGTCTTGTGTTGCAGTTGGGGACGGCGCGAATGACCTGTTCATGATAGAGAGTGTTGGGCTTGGTGTCGGATTCAAGGCCAAGCTTGTAGTGAGGGAGAAGGCTCCTGCCTTGATAAACACCGATGACATCCGGGTGCTCCTAGCTCTGATCGGCTGCATAAGCCTCAAAGATGACATACTCAAAAGGATTTGACCTTCCATCCCCATATTCTGGCATGTCCTCCATTATTCGGTGTGGGCGTCAAGCATCTGAAACAATCCGGTCCATGCATACGAAACATGCTTTGAGTGCGGCCCAGCGTTTAGGCGTGAGCAAATGGGCTCGCCTTTCGGAGGCTTGCCCCGAACACCCAAAAAGCACATATAATGTGGAACAAGAAACTTTAAGGGTGGTTTCATGGGCTTTGACTGGGACGAGGAACTCAGAAAGATAAAAGAGAGGAAACTGCAAGAGATTACTTCAAAGAAGGAGGATGAAAAAGAATTGTCAACGGAAAAAGAAATTACCGTAACCGACGGTAACTTCGAAAGCATAATCACAAACACGAACTCCCTGGTGGTGATTGACTTCTGGGCTACGTGGTGTGGCCCTTGCATGTACATGGTCCCGATCTTCGAGAAGCTCGCCAGGAAGTACGCTGGTAAGGCCGTGTTCGGCAGGATGAATGTCGATGAGAACCCGATAATCCCCGGAAGGCTGGGCATCTATGGGATCCCTACTTTCGTCTTCTTCAAGAATGGGAAAGAGATCCACAGGATGGTAGGCGCGACCAGCGAGGCAAACTTGGAAGAGATGATAAAGAAATATCTCTAGCCAGCACTTTTTTTGACCTGTCAACACAGCGCAATCTCCGCGTCCTTCAAGGCAGGCGGATGTCTTCTTGGCGGCTAGAAACCTTAATATGGCGAATGGATTCATTCTCTTTGTGATCCCATCGATCCGCTTGAATTGTCTTTAGGGTATGGAATGGTGATGCAATGACGCTCGTCAACAACTTTGATAGAAACCGAACCGGCATCGCTTACTTCTCCATGGAGATCGCCCTTGAAAGCGACATTCCGACCTATGCAGGAGGGCTCGGAGTGCTTGCCGGCGACACCGTAAGGTCTGCTGCTGACCTGAAAGTGCCTCTCGTCGCCGTATCGCTGGTCAGCCGTAAAGGCTACTTTACCCAAAAACTCAGCGAAAAGGGGGAGCAGGTTGAGTTACCATCGGACTGGGACCCTTCAAAGCGGGCTGAGGAGCTGCCTGTAAGGGTTACCGTTAGGATCGAGGACAGGGATGTGCAGGTTAGGGCATATCAATACCAGGTCACTAGCCCCAAAGGGGGGAGCGTACCTGTACTGCTCTTGGACACTGATCTGGGGGAGAACCATCCTAGAGACAGGGAAATAACTCATTTTCTCTACAGTGGGGACTTGGAGTACCGGCTGAAACAAGAGATCGTGCTGGGTGTAGGCGGAGTCCGGGTGTTGAATGCACTCGGCTTCAAAATAAGGCGCTACCACATGAACGAGGGGCATTCTGCACTGCTGTCGCTTGAACTGCTCAGGGAGAACCAGCTTGATGCACAGCGGGTGAAGAGCATGTGCATCTTTACCACCCACACCCCGGTTGAGGCGGCTTTTGATAAGTTTGATTATCCTATGGTCAACCGCATCTTGGGGGATCTAGTCCCTAATGACGTGATAAGGCAGTATGGAGGGTCTGACAGGCTGAACATGACCATGCTGGCGCTGAACCTTAGCGATTACGTAAACGGTGTATCCAAGAGATACGGGGAGTACTCGACAAGCCTATTCCCAGGCTACAAAGTCCATGCAATAACCAACGGCGTCCATTCCTTCACTTGGACATGTGAGCATTTCAAGAGGCTCTATGACATGTACCTCCCAGGCTGGGCGGACGAGCCAAGCCTGCTGACTAGGGTAGGGATAATCCCGGACAAAGAGATACTCGAGGCCCACAGGGAAGCTAAAGAGGACCTCTTGACCTGCGTGAGAACAATGACCGGAATTCAAATGGATCCGCGCGTCCTGACAATAGGGTTTGCAAGGAGGGCTACAGGATACAAGCGGCCGAATCTGATCTTTTCCGATGTTGATCGCCTCAGGAAGATTGCGCGCCGCTGGCACCTCCAGATCATCTTCGCGGGCAAGTCCCACCCAAAGGATGAAACGGGCAAGCTTATGATCAAGCAGATATTCCGAAATATGGAAGAGCTCAAGGATGACATAAAGATGGTCTACCTTGAGAACTACGACCTTGCCCTCTCCAAGCTCATGATCTCAGGTGTCGACGTATGGCTTAACACTCCCCAGCCCCCTATGGAGGCCTCGGGGACGAGCGGGATGAAGGCTGCCCACAATGGGGTTCTAAACTTCAGCGTGCTGGACGGCTGGTGGGTGGAAGGGTGGATAGAAAACGTCACAGGTTGGTCCATAGGGCCGCATCCGCACGAGAACATCCCTCCAGACGAGAGGAGGCTCCAAGAAAAGGAGGATCTCTACAACAAGCTTAACTACATCATATGCCCCACCTACTACGACAGAGTAGACGCATGGGCGGGCATGATGCAGAACTCGATAGGCATCTTGGCATCATACTTCAACAGCCACCGGATGATGCACCGCTACGTGACTGATGCATACCTGTGATCCAGAAAAACTCTTTAGCATGCAAGATCTTCTGTAGCCAGGTGTTTTGGCATGAAGTGCATCGATTCCCACACCCACACATATTTCCGAGGTCCAGAGGATCTTGAACTGATGTCCGTCTCTGGGGTCGAAGGCGTGGTCCTTTGCTCCTATTTCCCAGTTCAGCCGACTGGAGCATCGACGGTCTTCGACTTCTTCAAGTTCCTGGCGGAGGAGGAGGCTGCCAGGTTGGCCTCTTACGGCATAGACTTCAGGCTGGCAATGGGGATACACCCGAAGTTCATCCCGAAGTACGAGCTCGACCTCGCGATCGAGCGTGTACTGGCCATTTTTGACAATGCCCTGGCAAACGCTCTTGGGGAGGTCGGTCTAGAGACGGGAAGCGAGGATGAAGTAGACATCCTGGTGAAGCAGCTCCGAATAGCCAACGAGTACGACCGCCCGGTGATAGTATACACGCCCCAGAAGAACAAGGAAGTTATAGTTGAGAAGCTCCTGCAAATCCTAAAGGAAGAGTGTCCTGAGCCAATGCGCGTAGTTGTTGACCACTTGACCCCGCCGCTTGTGCCAAGGGTAAGGGAGTTCGGCTTCAACGCCGGTCTCACAGTGCAGCAGGATAAGCTTACCCCGTGTGACGTTAAAGAAATTGTCGAGAAGCATGGCCCAGAGGGTATAATCGTCAACAGCGGACTAGGATGCGAACCATCCGACCCGCTAGCGGTCCTGAGGACGGCTAAGTACCTTGACAGATCTGGGATAGGGGGCAGGGACATCCAGCTGGTTACCTATTCGAACGCAAGATCAGTTATCTGGTTCTGATGTTTGAGATCTATGGAGAATGAAGTTGGGAGGTGCAGCATGCCGTGCAGCCTGCGGCATCCCCCGTCCGACCCTTCCGGGAAGCGCCCAAATAGGATTTGAGGCACTCTCCTACCTCTCAGCCTTGCCTTCTATGAATTCTTCGAATCTCTGCTTCGCCACTTCGTATGGCATCTGGATCGGAGGGTGCTTGAATGCGAATGCTGAGGGACCAATGAGCCTCCCTGCGACCCCCCTGTCGAGCGCGATCCGAGCCGCCCTTATCACATCTATAACTACCCCGCCGCTGTTAGGCGCGTCCCAAACATCGAGCTTGACGTCTATCTGGACCGGAGTCCCGCCGAAGTACTCTCCTTTCATGTACACATAGCAGATCTTTTTGTTGTCCAGGAAGGGGACATAATCCGAGGGCCCTATCCTAAGCGGTATTTTATAGGGTATCATTGCGGCCACTGCTGAAGTTTTGCTTATCCTTTTTGAGATAAGCCTCTCCTCTTCGAGCATGTTCAAGAAATCAGTGTCCCCGCCTATGTTCAGCTGGTAGCTCTCGGTCACTTTAACCCCGCGGTCCACTAGCAGCTTTGCAAGCGTCTTGTGGAGCACGGTCGCCCCAATCTGGCTCATCACGTCGTCGCCGGCAACAGGCAGCCCCTTCTCCTCAAACTTCTTTGCCCATGAGTCGTCGGATGCGATGAACACAGGCATGCAGTTTACGAATGCGCACCCTGCATTCAGCACCTGCTCCGCATACCATCTTACAGCTTGCTCGGATCCGACTGGGAGGTAGTTGACCACCACTTCTGCACCCGAGTCCTTGAGTTCACCTGCAACGTCCACAGGTTTCGAGTCTTCGTCTACCTTGACATACCCTTTGAGGTACTTGCCAAGACCGTCCATAACCGGACCCCTCTTAACCTCAACGCCGAGGTTGGGCACATCTGCGAATTTTCTTGTGTTGTTCGGTTCCGAGAATATTGCCTGGGAGAGGTCTTTCCCAACCTTCCTGGAGTCCACGTCAAAAGCAGCAACGAATTCAATGTCCTTTACGTGGTACCCTCCCATGTTGACGTGAAGAAGTCCTGGCACGAAATCGTCATCTTTCGCATTCCTGTAGTAATAAGTGCCTTGGATCAATGCGCTGGCGCAGTTGCCTACCCCAATTATCGCAACCTTAATCGTCATTTCTATGCCTCCTTCCTTTTCTGCGCATCTTTGTAATGCTAACTATTTTATAACCATAAAGGTTACAGTGCAGAGTATTTTTAGGCTATTAATAAGCGTTTCTTGGACGTTTTCTTCCACCATGAATTTTCGTCGCATTCGCCTCTGCATTTTCCAAGGGATGCCCTTCCAGGTAGTTGTGCTTAATCAGGGACCTGCGGCGGCCGTTCAGTCAGATTTATAAAAAACCAGTCAAGATAGGATATTGGGCTATGATGAATGCTGGTATTACGGATGTGCAAGATGAAGTATGACATCAGAACAGAGCCCAGATATGCGTCAATGCCGATTTGCATCGACCCCTGGTGAACAGGTCTAATCCTGCTAATTGATCGGTGTCGAGGAAGCCCACAAGTTGTCAAAGTAAGTCTTTGCAATTTGGACCAGTCCCGCGTGGTTCGACCATATGGCTACGCTCGGATTCGACCCCTCGCTTGCAATTAAGAGTATAGCCTCGTTCTCGTCAACTATGATCCCCCCTCCGAACATCCTGTCCCTTGTCCTGACGCTGACCATCTTAGAGATGCTCTCTAACTTGTCTCGAGAGACCTGCGACGAGAGCAGCAACTTTAACGAAACCTCCTTGCCCCTCAGTCGCAAAAATGTAGGGTGGAGCTCTTCGGATGCCCATTCTGGCATGAATGGCAGCGCCACATCGACTTCTTTGACTGCATTTATTATCGTTGAGTATGCCTTTTTGACAATGTCTTCAGTGTTTTTGATGATCCAGATGTCTGGTCTCTCGGCATCCGCGGTGGCCCGCAGGTCCTGGAGCGCCTCCTCCAGCTCCCCAAACTTGCTGTCGAGCTCCCTTGCAACCTGCCTCCTATATTCCGATAGACCGTCGGAGGGTGCCCTTGCGCTGAAGACCGTCGGTCTGCCTGCCCTTACGTTTATCAGGGATTTCGAGGCGAGCTTCTCAAGGATCGTGTAGACCTTTGAATAGGGTATGCCAGACGCCTTGCTCACCTCCTTGGCATCCAATTCAGCCTTGCTTTTAAGTAATGCCAAGTAGACTTTGGCTTCCCCTTCCGTAAGCCCTATTTGGGATAGCTTGTTCATTATGCCCCACTCGCCGCTCATACAATTCACCGTATAAATAGTATAAAAAATTTCAAATATAAAACGGATGTTGTTATCGTGGATGATCGCTTATGCAGGTGCTGAAGAAGACAAAAAGCCTCTGCCCTGAATGCATGAAGGTTTGGGAGGCAGAGATTTATGAGGACGACGGCACGGTTTACATCCGCAAGACCTGCGCGGAGCACGGTGATTTTGAGGACGTTTATTGGAGCGATTACGATCTCTACAAGAGGGCTGAGGGCTACGAACGCCTCGGCGACGGTCTCGAAAACCCCCGGACAAAATCAGAAGCAGGCTGCCCGTACGACTGCGGAATATGTCCGTCCCATGGGTCGCATACAGTTCTCGCCATAATAGACGTGACCAACAGGTGCAATCTGCGGTGTCCTATCTGCTTCGCTAATGCAGCTACTGCCGGTTACACCTATGAACCCACCAGGGATCAGATCGCAGAGATGCTGAAAAACCTCAGGAGCAACCGCCCCGTCCCGCCGAACTCGATTCAGTTCTCGGGAGGGGAGCCGACTCTAAGGGACGATCTCCCCGACATCATAAGGATGGCAAGGGAAGCAGGCTTCGATCACATCGAGGTCAACACCAATGGCATACGTGTATCCAATGAATCCTCTTTCCTGAAGGGATTGATTGATGCCGGCCTCAGCACCCTTTATCTGCAGTTCGACGGCATGAAGCCAGGCCCATACATTGCTGCCAGGGGGGTCGATCTCTTCCAGACCAAACTCAAGGTAATCGAGAACTGCAGATCGGTCGGACTCCATAGCGTTGTCTTGGTCCCCACCCTAGTGAGAGGGGTTAACGACGATCAGGTCGGTGATATAATCCGCTTTGCGGCCAGGAACCATGACGTAGTACGGGGGGTGAACTTCCAGCCCGTCTCAATGGCAGGCAGGATCGACAAGAACCGGTTGAGGGAGATGCGCATCACAATCCCTGACTTCTTGAAGCTCGTAGAGGCGCAGACAAATGGGGAGATAAAGACCTCGGACTTCTACCCCATCCCTGTCGTGGTGCCTATATCGAATGCTGTGGGCGCCCTTAAGGGAAAGAGATACCCGACATTCACAAACCACCAGCACTGTGGCATGGCTACCATGGTGCTCCCGGAGGGGGATGGGCTAGTACCAATCACAAAATATGCCAATGTCGAGAAGTTCATGGATTCAATGGAGAAGGTGTACGAAGACGCGGTAAAAGGATCCAAGTTAAGGGCAAAGATGCACCTGCTCGGAGCGACCAGGCATGTGAACATGGCGCTGCTCGGGAATATGCTGTCCTCAGTGCTGCTCCATGGCGACTACGACTCTCTCGGGGAGTTCATGCACAAGGTTGTACTGATCGGCTGCATGCACTTCATGGATCCATACAACTTCGATTTGGAAAGGGTTAGGCGATGCACAATCCACTATGCGCTTCCCGACGGCAGAATCATACCGTTCTGCACAATGAACTCGATACACAGGCAGCCGTTTGAGAAGGCCTTCAGCAAAGCTCCTTAACCAAAACATTTTTATTGTTAACTTGACCCTTTTCCGATGTCAGGTGTGTCATATGGGTGGGGCTAAAAAGACTGTTGCAAAGCCAGCTAAAGGCGGAGCTCCAGAGAAGGAATCTTCAAAGAAGGAGATCGTAAAATCGGCAGCCACCTCCGTGGTAGACCCGAAGGTCTTGGATCAGATAAAGAAAGAAGTGCCGAAGATGGTCTGCGTGACGCCGTATCAGATTTACTCAAAATATAACCTAAAGTATAGCGTAGCGAAGGATCTTCTCCAGGGCATGGTCAGCCAAGGGCTGCTCAAAGAAGTAAAGAAGACGCGGCGCGTAAGCATCTATGTCCCTGCGGCTTGAGGGTGCATTTTTTGCCCTCTTCCAAAGAATCAGAAATACCTATCCTTATTGAGTTCGAGAGCGCAAAAGTTGAGGGCGTCCTCTCCCGCATACTCTCCCCTAGGACTGTAGACTCTATCGTGGGCGCATTGCCTTTCACTTCCAGGACCTTCCTCTGGAAGGAAGAGGTATATTTCGAGACCCCTGTTTCGGCAGGGCCTGAGAAACCAAGATCTATTGTGACCCCAGGCACGCTTGCGTATTGGCCCCCATCAAGAGCATTTTGTGTATTCTTTGGGGATTCGCAACCCTACAGCCCCGTCAACATTGTCGGGAAACTCGTATCCCCTCCGGATGCTGTGCGGCGGGTTAAGCGAGGGGAATGGGTCACCGTGAGGCTGAAGTGCTGATTTCTTTTCTTTGGGCTAACGATCGCCCCCATCTTCGAAGGGCTGAAGCTTAGCCCGCACGAGGTCTACAACACTCTTTAATGGCAACCCCTCTTCCAAAGCCACTTTCCTGCAATCATCATAGGCAGGCTTCCTGCTCCCCGTCCTGAGGTTTGTCTTGACTCTCACACTGTATGGCTTGCCTCTAATGTTCAAATCGACAACACTCTCTTCCCTGCCGACCTTGATCCTCCTCCAAGGCGAAACCTTCACCCCGAGCGTTCCTGTTTCCTCCAAAATTATGTCTATGACCTTGCCAACCGAATCGGCAGTGGCAACTGCCCTTATCATATGTCCTGGCCTGTTCTTTTTCGTGAGCATCGGGATTATGC
>JAULTB010000045.1:0-7795 GCA_038801655.1 Candidatus Methanosuratincola thermotaenarum
CCCGCTGCTCTACCGTACTGAGCTACGGGCCCCCTGATGTTAGGGGAAGGGTCGCCTATTAATATTTTTAATCGCATATTTCCCAGATTTGCGAACTAAAGAGATTTATTTAGATGAGGGAACATTTCTCCAAGGCGAAGAAGATGAAGCTCGGCAAACCAAGGGGAACGCGCGACTTTTTGCCTGATGAGATGAAGCTCAGGAGGGAGATCATGGACAGGATAAGGGCGATTTTTGAGCTGCACGGATTCGAGGAGATGGACACTCCAGCCCTGGAACTTTGGGAGGTGCTCGCGACGAAGGGAGGGGAGGAAGTTGAGAGGCAGATCTACAAGTTCCAAGACAAGGGCGGGAGGTGGCTTGGCCTAAGATTCGACCTCACGGTTCCCCTTGCAAGGGTTGTTTCAAACACGCCTGACCTGCCGAAGCCATTCAAACGCTACTGCATTTCTAAAGTTTGGAGGTACGAGGAGCCCCAGAGCGGCAGGTTTAGGGAGTTTGTGCAAGCAGACATCGACGTGGTAGGGAGCCCCAGAATCGAGGCGGATATGGAATGCCTTTCCACGGCCGTTGACGCGCTCCGAGAACTTGGCTTGGATGACTTCGAAGTTAAGATAAACAACAGGAAGATCCTCGAAGGCATGGTGGAGGTCCTTGGGATTGAAAACAGGATCGCCGAAGGGATATTCCACGCGCTTGACAGGCTTGAGAAGGTCGGGGAGGAGGAGGTCGCAAATGCCATCAGAGCGCTTGGCGTGGAGGAGGAGAAGGTTTCTAGGCTGCTCGATTTTACTAGGTTCAAAGGCGAGGAGGCCATAACATACGTCGAGAAAGAGTTGGGACCAAGCAGCAAGGCAATCGACGGCATAAATGAATTGAAGAAAATGGTTGAGCTCTCCAAGGCGTTTGGTCTTGAAGGTACCATGGTTGTCGACTTCAGTCTGGTCAGGGGACTCGACTACTACACCGGGCCAGTGTTCGAGGTCAAGACAAAGAGCAAAGGCATTGGGAGCATCGCAGGCGGCGGGAGATACGACCACTTGATTGAGAAGTTTGGTGGAATCCCCACGCCTGCAACAGGGATCTCGCTTGGCGTCGAGAGGCTCTATGAAGTGCTTACGGAGGAAATGAAAGTTCTCGCTGCACCAGCAACGAAAGTCTTCGTCGCGTGTATAGGCGAGGAGAGCTTCCCCCAGGCGGTCGTGATTTGCAGGGAGCTGATCAAGAGCAGAATCCCTTCTGAGACAGACCTGATGGGTAGGAAGCTTGGAAGGCAGCTCGAGTATGCCAATTCGAAAGGGATACCATTCGTATTGATTGTTGGGCCAGAAGAGGTAAAGAGGGGAGTTTTCAAGCTAAGGGAGATGGGCAGGAGGATAGAGCACACAGTCAGGCTGGAAGACGTGCCTGCGCTAGTGACTAGGCTCGAGGGGTCATCGCAGCAGACCGCCAGCCAGGAAGGCAATTAGAGCCAAAATCATCCAGTGCCTCACCTGGGTCTTGACATTCAATGCCGAGGTCCTTCCGCTTTCCTTGATGATCCTATAAGACGAATAGACAAACCCTACGTCTACAGGCACGACTAGCAGGACGTATGCCATCCCAAGCTGCCCAAAAACGTACGGAAGCGGCGTTATGGCTACTGCGGCAAGATAGGATAGCGCTGAAACCAACGCTGCTGTCTTTTCACCCCTTACTAGTGCCACCGTCCTGATCCCCCGCAGCTTGTCCCCCTCAGTGTCCGCTATTCCTTTGGTCACCTCCCTCCCTGTGTTGGCCAGAAACGCAAGTAGGAAAAAGGTGACAGAGGTTACATTGACGGCGCCCAGGACGACTATGCCCCCATACAGGAAGGGCATCGCCACGCAATAGGAGACCATCAAGTTTCCCCAGATTCCAGTCTTTTTCCCGTAGAGGTTGTATAAAGCTGAGATCACAAAGGTCAGCAACGCAATAAAGACTGCACCTTCCCGGAATGGGAATGCGGAAAGGACCCCTATTGCGCCGGTCAGAGCTGAAATGATTAATGCCGCAGTCTTGGAAACTGCACCCGACGGCAGTGGGCGGTCTGGCTGGTTCACCAGATCGATCTCCAAATCAACATAGTCATTCATAGCCATTGATGAGGCAGTTAGGAAAAAAGAAACTGAGAAGCCGAGCGCCATCTCGAAAAAAGAAGGGATCCTACCCAAGACGGCTATCTCCCCTATTATAACTGCAAACCCCATCATCAGAGAGTTTGTGGGGCGAATCAGCCGGAGAGCTGCGACTGCAGTTTCATAGACTGACTTCGGTGGTGTCATAGTAAGTGATCTCTCCCTGCCTATCAATTACTGCCAGGATAAGGTCCTTCTTTGAAAGCTTGGCGGATTCAGAGATGGAGGCTATTTCCGAAACCTTGACTGTCTTTCCTTCGACAAGGCCGTAGACTAGGTATTTTGCGGGCTCCTTGCCCACTGAGGCGCCGCGTTCGTAAACCCGGTATTCCAACTTCGGTCCGAATCCAGGCTTTACGGTGTAGCCCCTCTTTCTAAGATCAGAGTACAACAAAAATTTCAGCCAGATATCTGAATCATAACCCTCGAGAAGCTTCAAGAGCGATGGGAAATCCAAATTACCCCCCTGCTCATCATACACTGCAATTTTCTCGCGTTCGACGAGGTGCAACATCTCGACATCGCTCAGCTTCAGGACGCCCTTCTCCATAGTTCCGACCGCGCCCTGCTGGTGTAGCCTGTCTGCATCAGGACCGCTTACAAAGCATTGGTTCCCTTTTATGACGGCTTTGGGCAGGGGCTCGGGCATCGAGAACACCTTTAAGACGAAGTAATCCAGAGGTTATCTATATGCTCTTCGAGAAGACGCTTTCAGAGTTCCTAGAAGGATGCAACCGCCTATTGATCATTGGGGTAGGGAACCGGATGAGGGGGGACGATGCGGCGGGCTGCTCAGCAGCAAGGATCCTTCGTGGCAGGCTGAAAGGGAGGGGCGATGTCTTGGTTATGGATTGCGGCGGCGTCCCTGAGAATTTCACTTTGGAAATGAAAAAATTCCAGCCTAGCCACATTTTGTTCATCGATGCGGTCGACATGGGGCTAAAGCCCGGAGAGGCAAGGATTGTCGAGGGCGAGGAGTTGACTGGGAGATCGCTTTCGACTCACAGGCAATCGCTGAAGATCCTATTCTCGGTATTGAGGGAGGGGATACCAGGCGTAAAGATAAAGCTCCTAGGGATACAGCCGAAAACAATAGATTTTGGGGCAGGGATTAGCTACAAGGTCAGAGTAGGCTTAAGATCGGTTGCGGACGGGATAGCCAAATCGCTGGGGGATTGATTCTTGATAAGGACTATCGAATGGAAAGAGGATGGCGTTTACATCATCGACCAGACGGCCCTGCCGGACGAGCTGAGGACTATCAGATGCGAAGACCATGAAAGGATTGCTGAAGCCATCGAGCGGATGGAAATCAGGGGCGCACCAGCAATTGGTGTCGCAGCAGCCATGGGCGTAGCACTTGCAGCTAAGAACTGCAATAATGGACCTGAACTGCTGGAACAGCTGTCGAGGGCATACAAAAGACTGAGGTGCACTAGACCGACCGCTAGGAACCTTTTCTGGGCACTGGAAAGGATGAGGAAGGTTTGGGAAGAGCCGTCAAAAGGAGACGGAAATGCGCTCAAGGAGAAGCTCATAAACGAAGCCTTGGCGATTGCAGAGGAAGATATTGCAGTTTGCAAAGCCATCGGAAAGAACGGATCGGCTTTGATCTCGGATGGGGACGGGGTCCTAACCCATTGCAATGCAGGAGCGCTTGCATGCGTCGAGCATGGAACTGCGCTGGGTGTAATAAGGACCGCCTATGATGAAGGCAAGAAGTTCTTTGTATATTCGTGCGAAACGAGGCCCCTACTCCAAGGCGCAAGGCTGACTGCATTCGAGTTGAAGTATGAGAGGATCCCTTTCAAGCTGATCACCGACAACATGGCAGCATATGTAATGAAGAAAGGTCTCGTGAATAAGGTAATTGTCGGCGCAGATCTGATAACTAGGCAGGGGGACGTAGTCAACAAGATCGGAACTTACGGCTTGGCCGTACTAGCGAAGCACCACAGCATCCCATTTTATGTAGCAGCACCGCTCTCGACAATAGACCTGAATGTGAGCCCAGACGGCGTAACCATAGAGGAGAGGGCTCCGTCTGAAGTGATCCACATTCGCGGGGTGCGGATTGCCCCAGAGGGTACAGAGGTGCTCAATCCAGCATTCGATCTGACGCCAAGGCAACTGGTATCGGCAATAATAACCGAGAAGGGAGTGGCATACCCCCCATACGACCTTTCATTCCTTTTCAGGCAGGGTAACAATTGAATAAACAGGGTAGTTCGCCGAGTCGTCGATCTCCTTCTTCCATTTTTCTCCGACTGCAATTAAGACAAATACGCCTGCAATCTCGGCCTTGCTTCTCTTGACCATATTTACCAACGCTTTAAGCTGCTCGCCGGACCTGACAACATCATCGGTTATTAGAATGCTGTCTCGCTTCTCGATCCCGTCCTTCGGCAGGTAAAGCGAGACCTGGATGCCTGCTTTTGAGACTGTGTAGGTCTCCTCAATGAAATTCGATACGCCGATCTCCTTGTCTTTCTTGGCATACAGAAGCGGGACGCTGAAAGCGGATGCAATGTGGACTGCAAGCGGGATTCCGTCAACAGCAACTGTGAGCACTTTGCTGACCCTTCTTCCTGCAAGCCTCTGGACCACGTGGTCAGCGACATACCTCAACAGAAGGGTATCGCCTAGAACCTTCGTGTTGTCCAAGAAGCCCCCCTTATCGAATGAGATCTTGTCCATGATATGGCTTGTGACATCGTACCCCTTCTCCAACTTATCCAAGATCGAAGCGGCCCGCTCAGGGCTCGGCAAGATGTGCCCCTTGACGTAACGATTAAGAACGGTTATCGGGATGCCAGTTAGCTTCATCAGCTCTTGGTATGACTTGACGCTTTTTGTGAGCCTCAGAAACTCAACCGCGCGTATCTGGCGCTTAAGATATTCATAGCGGGTTTCCACACTCATCGGGGCGCATCTCCATAGACAATATAATTTTAAACGACAATTGTGTTATAAATTTTACATATCTGTTGAAACCCTCTTGCTTCCCACTACCCCCCTGCTGCCCTGGTATCTCCCCGAATACGGGCGCGAGGAAGGCGTGTCCAGCTCATTGAATACGATCTGGACGATGCGCTCACCTTTCGAGATCATTATTCCCTTCAGACCCAGATTTGCAACCGAAATTGTGAGCTGCCCCTTGAACCCTGGGTCGACGAAAGCAAAGCTCCCAAAAAGACCCTCGCGGGCAAAGGAAGATCTAATGAACAGTTCCCCTGCAATGGAAGGAGGCAGTTCGACTCTCTCGAGCGTATGGATCAGGGTTTGATGACCCCTTGGGATCTCCATATCCAGCCCAGACCTCAAGTCATACCCAGAAGGGGACAGGGAGTCGCTCGAGAAAGGGTCAATCTTCAATATTCCCGCCTCAATATAGCGCATTATTGAAGAGTCGGATAGCATTACCAATCGGCTCACCCCAATTCAAGTCGGAACGGTACCGTGATGCCTTTTTCAGCCAAACCAGAATCATAGACCCGACGAGCATCAAACGGCATTGGCAGCATAGCCACCTCGCAGAAAATATCAACGATGCCCTTGAGGAGGTGCCCCACCCACGTACCGCCATCGTTTCCCAAAGCAACATGGAGATGGACGAAAGGTTCTCCTTTGAGGACGGTCACATTCCCGTTCCCTACAGCCTCCACATGGAGGGCGATTTCTTTTTCTACGCCTTTTCTAACTATCAATTCGGAATGCTTCAACGCACCGACGAAGGAAACGATTACCGCTGAATTAATCCGCTCATCTTTGGCAACAGCCTTTAGCGAAGAGATCACCTCTTCGCCCTCATCAAGCCTAATAATTATAAAATTTTCAGTATGGACGAATTTCATGGTTTTCTCCTGTTAGTTTAATTAAACTTCAATTATAAAAGGCGATCCGGTTAAGAGAACCGCATTAAAAGTGGTTTATAATTACAGATTATTTTAGTTCATGATAAAAGTTTAAATACCATAAAGGTAGTTTCACTTAAAGCTACGACCATAGGAAAAGCAAGTGTAAAATGGAGGATTAGAATTGGTCGAGGTATTGAAGAATTACATAAACGGAGAATGGGTTGAGTCTAGCAGCACTGAGACATTGGATGTCGTAAATCCTGCAACCCTAGAAGTTCTTGCGAAGGTTCCAAAGTCGACAAACGACGAGGTCAAAGAAGCCATAAAAGCAGCAAAAGAGGCATTTTGGGAGTGGAGGTGCACACCCCCATCCACAAGAGCCAGATACCTCTTCGAGTTCAGAAGCCTGCTTGACCAGAATTTCGAGGAAATCTCTGAGATCATCGTGAAGGAGCATGGCAAGGTCCTTGACGAGGCAAGAGGCGACCTGAAGAGGGGCATAGAGACAGTGGAGCTAGCCTGCGGCATACCCATGATGATGGTTGGAGACATAGAAGAAGATGTGGCAAAGGGGATCGATGAGGCATATGTAAGAGAGCCTTTAGGCGTATGTGTCGGGCTCACCCCTTACAACTTCCCGGCAATGATCCCTCTCTGGTTCTTGCCACTCGCAGTAGCCTGTGGAAACACCTTCATACTGAAGCCATCAAGTCAGGTGCCGCTTACCGCAAAGAGGATAATTGAGTTGGCTGAGGAGGCAGGGTTCCCGCCAGGCGTGATTAACCTAGTAAACGGCAGCAGAAACGTCTCAGACGTGCTTTTGTCAAGTTACGACGTTAAGGCAGTCTCATTCGTTGGATCCACTCCGGTGGCTAGGCACATCTACAAGAAGGCTGCCGAGACAGGAATGAGGGCGCAGTGCCAGGGTCAGGCGAAGAACTTTATCGTGATAATGCCTGACGCCAACATGAAGAACACGATTTCGGCATGCGTAACCTCGGCATGTGGCTGCACTGGGCAGAGATGCCTAGCAGGCGAGAACTTCATACCCGTGGGGGACGCATACGAACCATTCAAGAAAGCGCTAGTAGAGGCAGCATCTAAGGTGAGGATCGGATACGGTCTCGATCCGGATACTCAGATGGGACCTCTTGCATCGAAGAGCCAGCTAGACACTGTGCTGAGGTACATAGAGAAAGGTGTAGAAGAAGGGGCAAAACTCCTGCTCGACGGCAGGAAGTTCAAGTGTGAAAAGTACCCGAACGGGTATTTCGTCGGCCCAACAATATTCGACGAAGTGACTCCAGACATGACGATATTCAAAGAGGAGATCTTTGGCCCCGTGATGTGCATAAGGAAGGCCGAGTCGCTTGACGAGGCAATTGAGCTTGCGAATTCTTCGATCTACGGAAATGCGGCTGCGATATTCACCAGTAGCGGTAAAAACGCCAGGGAGTTCAGCTACAGGGTTGATGCAGGCAACATAGCCAGGAGCTTGCGCTGCGTTACGGCGGCCGCGCAGGCTTGCAAAAAGCAAAAACAGAAAACCGGTGAAGGGAGATGGATATGTCTGCGGAAAAAGAATGGGTGACGGGGATCACCGATGTCGCCCCCAACAGGATTATGATCAGAGGTTACCGGCTGGAGGATCTGGTTAGATCCGCCACCTTTACCGAAGCGGCGGTGCTTTTGCTCAAGGGCGAGTTGCCTGAACCCAATGAAAAAGAACTGTTTGATGCCGTTTTGGTTTCGGCAGTCGATCACGGGGCCAGCCCCCCGTCC
>JAULTB010000003.1:0-42051 GCA_038801655.1 Candidatus Methanosuratincola thermotaenarum
GGATGCTCTCTACTGGCGCAGCTGCTGCGAACCAGGGCGCCCTAATGATCGTGGGATCCCCTGTGGTCCAGAATGATGTGCTGTACCTGACTGTCAGGAATATAGGGAACGCCGACGCTAATATTTCGTCGTGCCTCCTAGGGGGCCAGAATGCAGCCCTTAACTATAAGATCCAAGCAGGGCAGAGCATGGTGCTCAACATCAGCTTCAGCAATGCCAACTTCGCCGCTGGGACCATTCTCAAGGGTTCACTGAACACAGACCAAGGGATCTTGCCTTTCAGCGCCTTCGTCCAGTAATCCCCTTTTTTTTATCTGTTCCATCCAGTCAGGAAGTGGTATTGGTTTGCCTTTGTCAGGCAGGCGGAGGGATCGGGGCGGGATCGGCTCAAGGTCCTTCGAGAGCCTCGAGGAAGAGGTCTTTGAAAGGATAGATCGTCGATACAGCTCCCCAAAGGGAAGGTTTGATCTGCCTGCATTCAGCATCAAGGCTTCATACGTGCGCCTCTCGAACTATGAAATTATAGAGAGCTACGCTGTCGGGCTATCGACAGTCTATATTACAAAGGACATGGAATACCTGATCAACGACCCTCCCCTGACCCCTGAGGAGCACAAGAGATTGGGCGACATCGCCTCCAAGCTCCTCTTCATCATGCCAGCCTCGGCTGTCGGTGACGAGCGGCAGTTCGAGGAGTACCTGAAGAGGGCCGGCCTCACCGACCAGAGGTACAAGTATTTCCTGAAGAGGGAGATTGTCGGGTATGGCCCCCTCGACCCGATGGTCTCTGACCCAAAGGTCGAGGACATAGTCGTAGCCTCCTCGAGCAGCCCGGTCTCGTGCAGCCACTCCGACTACGGCACCATGCCCAGCAACGTCCGTTTCAGGAGCGAGGAGATCGACAGGTACGTGGAGAAGCTCGTCCACATCTCAGGCAAGTCTGTATCGCTCTACAAGCCCATCCTGAGCATTAGGCTCCCGAACGGGTCGAGGCTCTCGGCCTCCTACAAGAGGGAGGTCTCGGTCGAGGGGTCGAGCTTCATAATCCGCAAATTCCCAGAGAAGCCCTGGTCAATAACCTCGCTGATGCTCATGAACACGCTGTCGCCTGAGATCGCGGCTTGGCTGATGATGCTGGAGGAGCACCGCAAAGCGTTCCTCGTCTGCGGATCAATGGGGACAGGAAAGACCTCGATGATTAACGCCTTGTGCAACCTGATGCCTGAGAGGGCTGTTATAGTCACCATAGAGGACACGCCCGAGCTCAGGCTCGCCCACCCGAACAGGTTCTCGCTGGTCGTCAGGGAGTCCGCGACCCTCGACGAGCGTGGCGAGATAGGGATGTTCGCGCTGGTCAAGGAGGCGCTCAGGATGTCCGCCGACTACATCATAGTGGGTGAGGTTAGGGGCGAGGAGGGGAGGATCTGGGCCCAGGCGATTATGACTGGCCACGGGGGGATCACATCCCTCCACGCCGAGAGCCCATCCTCTGCACTCGAGCGCCTCCTCTCCACGCCCATCTCCGTCGAGAAGGGCGCGTTGAAGTCGCTGGCTGGCATACTCTGCTTGGGGAGATCCACATATTTCGCCGAGGGCCGCCAGAGGCAGCGGAGGCGGGTCCTCAACTACTACGACCTGAACCCTGACCTGACCCTCACGCCAATCTTCTCTTATTCATCAGAGGGGGATCGGTTCGGGCACGACGAGTCGAGGATCCTCTCCTCCAACTCCGCAAGGAGGGTTATGCAGGAGACTGGCTTCTCGGAAAAGGTCTTCTTGGAGAGGTACCGCAGGCGGGTGGCTTTCCTCACCAGGCTCCTCCAGGCCGCCAAGGTGAGGCCTGAGTATAGGGAGTACCTTCTTGTTGCTAAAGCCGTATGGCTCTTCCAGTCCTCACCTGAAGACTTTGACCCTGAGGACATTGTCTACTCCGGCGGATCATTCAAGGTAGGCCCAGAAGCCTTATCGAAGGGTCTGAGCGTGAGCCTGGACTCGAATGACGAGGCGGCCTCGCATGCGCCGCCTCCCAGAGGTGCCCGTGGGCGGGTGAAGGCTCTCGATGCCTGACGGGGATTCCGGGTTGCTTGCGAGGCTCTCAAGCCCGATAGCCCGCCGCCTAAGCCTCCGCCTGTACCAGGGCGAGCTTTTGGTTTCCCCAGACTCATATGGCAGGAAGGTGGCGGTTGTTGCCATGATCTCATCCGCCATGTCCTCCGGGGCTTTGGCTCTCCTGGCTCTGGGGCTCTGCGGCCTGGCAGCCGCGCCTCCATGGCTGCTGATCGCAGCCGGGGCGGCTGCCCTCCCTTCATGGTTCTTCTTGGCTTATCTATGCGCGAGGCCACTCCTTTCATCGATGAGCAGGAAAAGCGCCTGCGAGAGGGAACTCCCGTTCCTGACAGCCTTCCTTGCAATCGCCTCTGCATCGGGAATCCCTGTCCAAGCCGCGCTTGAGAGGCTTAGGCACTCGGCATTCCTGCACGGGTTCAGGAGCGAGGCACAGAGGATCGAGAAGGTCAGGCGCCTCTATGCGCTCCACCCGTATGATGCCATGATCTTTGAGGCAAGGCAACACCCCTCCGATCGCGTAAGGGATCTCTACTTCTCTGTTGTCGCCGCCCAGAAGCAGGGCGATGCTGTGCCCTCGGTGCTCAGGGATGAGCTGATGAAGGTCTTCTCGCACCTCCAGGGAACGATAAAGACCCTCTCAGACAAGTTCTCCATGATCGCCTCTGCGGAGATGATCGCTTTCATACTCGTCCCGATGGGGGCGCTCACGCTCGGCACAGTATTCAGCTCGGCGGTATCGCTGCCTACCCTGGTGGCCGCATGCATTGGCCTCCCGAGCCTAACCGCGGTCCTGCTGGGCATAATGATCGATTCGTCCCTCCCTAAGGAGCTCACTGCCCCTATGCCGATGAAATGGTTCTCAATGGCGCTTGCTGCCATCCCTCTTGGCGCGATCCTGGCCGCAATCCTCTGGGTTTCGGGGATCCATGTTCCAGCTTACCTTCCATTCGGCGCAGTCCTCCTCGCCTCGCTCGCAGCAGCCTCTTTGCACTACAGCCCAATGCGGAAGGAGATCAGCCAGATCCTCGCCGCCCTCCCTGCCTTCACCAGGCTCGTAGCCGAGGAGGTGAAGAAAGGGAACTCGCCAGGCATGTCCATAATACACTTCTCTGAGGCGAGGGCTTTCAACCGGCACTTCGACAGTTTCCTGCACAGGATATCTGCCTTCCTTAAGATAGGCGTGCCGATATCAGAGGTCGCAAAGGCAGTGCGAGCCCCATGGGTCGTCAAGGCAGCATTCGAGCTGATAGACGAGTCCGAGAGGATGGGGTCTGAACCGAAGAGCCTCGACCACCTCTCCGAGCTCGTCTCGAACCTGAGCCTCTGCATGAGGGCCCTAACGTCCCAGACCCGGCTCTTCACAGCTGTGAGCTACATGAATACAATCGTGCTGACTTTCACCACGGTGGTCGCGGTAGACGTGATCGGGAGGCTATTCGCTGGGGCCCTCGGCAGCGTAAGCATCAGCCTGCCGTTCGGCCTCTCGTTCATGACTGGATCCCAGTTCGAGGTCGCATCTGCAGTCGCGTACATAGCAGTCATTTACGACGCATTCCTGCTCGGCATAGTCGGCGGCAAGCTGAGCAGGGGAGGATCTCTCGCGGACGGCCTAGTGCCCGCAGCAATTTGCGTAGCAATCTCGATTGCCGGGTTCTTGGCATTCCGGGAGCTAGGCCTGATAAGGTTCATCTTCGGGGTTTGATTCCTTGTTCCGGAATGCCTTTCGCTGCTTTATTGTGGCAGTCATCGCTAATGCGGAGCCGTGCCTGCAGACGCCACGGTTTTTGCACTGAAAGGTCAAAAGGTCAGAGTGCAGAGATTATCATGCTCACTATCAAGAGGGCCCAGCCAAGCAGAATTATTATCCCGAGTATCTTCTTTCCTGCGCTCACCACCATGAGGAGGATGTATGCTGCGGTGAGCGACACGAGCAGGGCTATAGTGCTCGCAAACGCATCAGAGAGCTCAGGGCTCACTTTGAAGATCGTCATGCTCAGTATGCTTTCTATGGCCCACCTCAGCCCGTTGAAAGCAATTCCTATCAGGTTTATTATCCATCCGAACTCCATTTTGATCCAACCCTAATAATAATCTGACACAATATAACACTAACGGAGGGTTATCTGGGATCCTGAGCCCTTGCAAGTAATGCTGCTTGGGCACCCATTGCCTCAAAAAGTCAAATCCTTCCCCTTTTCCTCCCTTACCTTTTCCCTCATCTCGTTGAACCAGGAGGGGAACCTGATCTCGCCCCCGAAGTCTTGCGGCACGTGCGGCTTGAGGTCGAGCACAGGCGTCCCGTCGTACAGATCGAGCCCTTCGACCTCCAAGACATTCCCAACCCTCCTGACAAGCCTGACCACGCTCAAAGCGATGGGGTTCGGCCTGTGGGGGGAACGGGTATTGAATACCCCGACCTCAGGGACTTTTTCGGGGTCTTCGGCATACTTGGCAAGCCACTTCGGCCTGACCTTCAGCACCTTCCTCTCATCGGCTTCTACCCTGTCCAAGAAGGCGACGACTATTATGTGCGAGAATCCCTCAATGCCTTCGAGCCCCTCGGAGTACTCTTCGAAGATCTCGATCCTACCTGGGACCCCGTCGAAGCTTTCGCCCACTTCTGATTTGGCGTACCCTGTCCTGACGATGCCAATCGGACTGACCGCTATCTCCTTGATCCTGATTGAGGGAAAATCCCCAGAGCCCGCCATGCCAAATCCACCGCGCAACCCTTGGTCTATCCCAATATTACGTACCAGCCTTCCCTTTGCCGCTTATCTTTTTACCCAGAAACTCGAAGAACTCTTCCCCGATCTCGCCCACGTACCTCTCCCCAGAAACGAAGACTGCAGGGGTCGACTCGACGCCCATCTTCTCAGCCTCCTTGAACCCCTCTTCGGTGTCAATGTCGTACTTGATGAGCCTGACAGCCTCCTGGCTTGAGTTGAGCTCGCTTACCTTGGAGGAGATTATCCTGTCCGCAGCCTGGCAGCCTGCGCAGTTCTCGGACTTGAAGAGGACGACCTCTATCGGGAGCCCTGGCATTTTCGGTCACATTGATCGTTCTGTGCAAACCATATATATCTTGTTTTGATAAATGCCTCTGGTCGATATGGGGAAGCGGGAGCATCTTTCATACAAGGCAATCTGCCCTGGCTGCGGCGGGGAGACCCTTGCGGTCGAGGAGCTCTACGACGAGATCCCTGGGCTGGGCATGGCCGTCCTGGTCTCGATGTCCTGCCCTAAGTGCGGGGTTAGAGGGTACCACGAGATCCCGCTTGAGAACCGGGGAATAAGGAAGATAGAATTCAGGGTCTCGGGCGGGAAAGACCTCAGCGCGAGGGTGATAAGATCGCCCAGCGGGAGGATACTGATACCAGAGCTGGGGCTAGAGCTCAGCCCTGGATCCAGGCCAGTCGGTTTCGTGACGAATGTCGAGGGGGTGCTGCAGCGCTTCCTCGAGGTCGCCGAGCAGCTCGCGGGCATCGAGGAGGGCCCGAAGAAGGAAGAGGCAGAGAGGGCTGTAGAGAGGATAAGGTCTGCAATGGGCGGATCCCTGCCCTTCACGATCATAATAGAGGACGACCTCGGGAACAGCGCTATAATACCGCCAGATTGACCCTCAGGCAACAGCCAAAGCCCCTTCCAGATCCGCGATCAGGTCCTCCGTGTCCTCAAGCCCGACAGAGAGCCTGACGAGCCCATCTGTAATTCCAAGCTCTCTACGCTCCTCGGGGCTTATGTTCTTGTGGGATGACGACACAGGGTGGGTCACCAACGTCTCTGCCCCTCCGAGGCTCGGGGCAGTCTTTATCAGCTTGAGCCCGCCCAGGAATTTCATCGCGCTCTCCAGGCCTTCGAGCTCGAATGAGACCACGCCCCCGAATCCGCTCATAAGCTCCTTTGCCCTCTCGTGGTTGGGGCTCGACTCCAGTCCGGGGTAGTGGACCTTCTTTACCTTCCGGTGCCCCTCAAGGAACTCTGCTATCTGCTGCGCCTTCCTGTTCTGCTCCTCTACCCTGAGCTTCAGGGTCTTCAACCCCCTTATCACAAGGTATGCTGCGAATGGATCCAGGCTCCCTCCAAGGTTCCTCCTCCACTCCCAGGCATTGTCTATGCCTTCCTTCGGTCCGATCAAGATCCCGGCGATCGCGTCGTTGTGGCCGCCCAGGTACTTAGTCGCGCTGTGCACCACATATTTTGCCCCTGCTTCGATCGGCCTGAAGTTTATGGGCGTGGCGAATGTGTTGTCGACGATCAGGGTGGCCCCCTTCCTGCGGCAGGCCTCGGCGATCCCTTTGATGTCAGGCACATTCAAGGTTGGGTTGGTGATCGACTCCACGAAGACGAGCTTGGTCTCGCTGCCAATCTCCCCTTCCAGCCTGTCGTTCAAGACACACTTGACCTTGATGCCGAACTTTTCAAGAGACCTCATTAGGATGAGGCTTGCCCCGTAGACCTCCTTAGAGGTAACAATCGTGTCCCCTTGCCGGGCCAGGCTTAGCAGGAGGGTCGAGATTGCTGCCATTCCTGAAGAAAAAGCCAAGCAATCCTCTCCACCCTCGAGGGCCGCCATCTTCCTCTCGAGCAGGTTTACGGTCGGGTTGTCCTCCCTGCTGTACTTGAGGTCCCTCCCGCGTATCTGCTTCCCGTTCGGGTGCTTGAAGATGGCTGTCTGGTAAATCGGCGCTATTATGTCGTCTCCCTCTGCACACCCGTGGTGGATCGCGGTAGTGCTCAAGCCCCTCCTTCTTTCCATGTTCAGCACCTCGCATTATACTAACGATATTATATTTTAATCTATCTATTTATTATTCACAGTAATAGAATCCATTTCCCGACTTTCCAGCCCACAATGTTAAAAGCCTGACCCCCCAAGTAACGGGGGGAGCGGAACCCCTGTGATCACGCTCTATTTCGATGGCCTCTGCATGCCCAAAAACCCGGGTGGCGTGGCAACTTTTGGGTACGTCATTTATTCAGACGGCAAGAAGCTCAACGAGGGGTGCGGCCTCGTCGGGGCGGGGATGCTCGGCGATGACGTCTCAAACAATGTCGCGGAGTACCACGCGCTGATAAGGGGCCTGGAGCACCTCCTCTCGATCGGCTACGATGGCGAAGTCGAGATAAGGGGCGACAGCCAATTGGTCGTAAACCAGCTCTCCGGCAAGTATGCAGTCAGGGCCAGGCGCATAGTGGATCTCCACAGGAGGGCAGAGGATCTCCTTAGACGCTTCAGCAAAGCCACCCTCAAATGGATCCCAAGGGAGGAGAACGGAGAGGCAGACCGCCTGAGCAGGGTGGCTTTCGAAGAATTCCTCAGGAGGCACTACGCGGAATACAAAAGGTATTATGGATCATCGTGAATTCCAGCCTTAAAAATTCCAAATGATCAAGCCATAAATAAATTCTTTAGAAAGGGTTATAACAAAAAGCAACTTTTATGATTAATGTGGTATTGATGCAGCACAAGGCATTCGTGGTCGCGGTTCTGCTGTTGATCTATATAAGCAGTGTTGCCCTGCCTGTGGGCTCGGGGCTTTACGAATCTTCTTTTGACCCGTATATTGTGATCGGGAACGCCTCTGTCGTCATCTCCGGCGACAACGGCGCTGCATCGACAGTGACGTCCGATTTGGGGGATTTCTCAATAATTGATGGGCTGGCAGCAGGCATTTATGACGTGGAGGTCTCAGCCCCTGGGTACATCAGCGCTTACCTAAGGGGGGTGAACATATATGCTGGGTACCTGAAGGACCTCGGCGTGATCAGCCTGAGCCCGTCCGCACGAATCGAGGGGATGGTTGTCGGGCCGAATGGCGAACCCATATCCAACATATCTATGCGCCTTGTGGACGAAGGGAGCGGTTCTGTTGTGGCCTTCACCCGATCTTCTGACTCGGGGGCATTCACCTTCGATTCGAACGTGAGGAGTGGCAATTATTCTATAGTCGGTTACATAGATCCTTACTTCCCCGCCTATGGCTTTGGGTACATCACCGGATCTGTCAGCGGCATCGCTGCGGCTGAGGGGCAAACGACGTCGGGGATCCTGATCCGCCTCAACGCATCGGGCATAATTGCAGGCACTGTCAAGGATGAAAGCGGATCGCCTGTGGCGGGGGTGACGTTGAGGGCTTTCAGCGTCGAAGGGCAATCAAGGTTCGCTTTCGCAAAGACCGACAGCCTTGGGCGGTTCAACATATCAACGAACCTCCCCAGCGGCAGGTACAACCTGACGATATACGATGCAACCGGTTTTGTCTTTGATCCGATCTCGGACTCCGCCACTGTGAATTTGACTGCAGGATCTACGTCGACCGTTGACTTCGCGCTCAAGCGCTCTGGGATCATCTCGGGCAGGATCGTTTATTCGGACGATTCTCCGGCTGGATCAATACTCGTCTATGCTTTCAGCAGCGACAACAGGTACTTCGGTTATGCCTACTCCAATTCAGACGGTACTTATTCGATAAGCACAGGGCTCGGTACCGGAAACTATACCGTCATTGCCAACAACGAATTCTCGAAATCCAAGGCTGTGCCCGTAACGGCTGGCTATGAGACAGGGAATGTCGACTTCAAGCTCTCCACGATTGGGGCTGCAAAAGTAATAGTCTCGGGCAAGGTGCTCGACTCCATGAACAGGCCGATATCTTCGGCCATGGTATTCTCACCTACGGACTACACGTCGAGCTCGGATGATGGGAGCTATACAATCGAGATTGCCCTGCCCACTGGTCAAAGTTCCATCACTGTGCCGCTGACTGCGTCGAAAAGGGGATACTACGACGGCGCGATCAATATCACTGCCGTTGCCGGTCAAGGGGAGGTTCGGGCAGACATAACCCTGGTTGAGATGCCGAAGGGATCCGTTGCTGGAAAAGTTGTCCATGGCCCGCCGAAGGAGGACACTGCGCTCACCATAGGCTCTGAGTACGCAAACATCATGGTAGGTCAAGAGTTCACCGTTTTCGGCTCGTCCCCGGCTTCAGGAGACGGAACCGTGGTGTATCTTGTGTCCAAGAACGGTACAGGTTTCATTTATGCAGGGAACTCATCCATGACTGATGGCAGGTTCGCATTCAGCATGGTCCTGGATGCCCCTGGCATGATACGGATAAGGGCATACTGGTCAGGCGACAATCAATACAACCCCGTCGAGTCGAACACATTATCCATAGAGGCGTTCGACCCCTCCTCGAAGACCCCTGTGGAGATAGCGATGTCCTCGACGGCTGCCAGAGTCCCACCCGGATCAAGGATAAAGCTGACTGGGACCGCCGCCCCGCTGAAGGATGGGGTATTGCGGCTGTACGGATCGGTGAACGGATCAGCCTTCAATGAAATAGCCAACCTTACCCTGATCGAGGGCACCTTCTTCCACACAGTGGCGCTCAATGAGGGTGGAGTCTACTCATTCTACGCAGTCTGGCCTGGCGATGCCAGCAGCTTCGCCAACAAATCAGGGACCGTCACTGTAACGGTGACCCCAGGGGTGAAGGTCACCCCTACAGTCACGCTAAATTCATCCAAGACAACGGTCACGCTCTCAGAGAACGTGACCTCCGTTCCTGTTGCCATCTACGGCAGGATTTACCCGCCGATCGCAGAGACCCAGGTTATAATCACTGTCACCGACCCCGAAAACGTGAAGACGAATATGACCGTGAGCACGAACGACTCCGAGTTCAGCCTGCAGCTTAACTTGAACAAGCGTGGGACTTGGTCCGTGGTGGCCGGCATACCTGAGGGGCAGATATACTCCTCGTCCGCCTCTTCGCCCCTGGCAATCGCCGCTGAATATTCCGGGGGTGCCGACAATACAATGATTTACATCATCGGGGTTGGTGTCGTCATACTGGCGCTCGCAGTTGTCCTCTTCATCGTATTCTCCAAGGGCAGGTGATCCCTCACTGCCCTACCCAATCTTTTTAAAGATCCGCCCTGATAGACTCTGAAACCGCAGGTGTCGCTATGAAATTTGCCACATTCGAGCAAGGCTCAAAACTCTTCCCCGGCGTTGTTGCCGGAGAATACTTGGTCCGCCTGGACTCCTTCGAGCCGATCAAGGAGATTGCCGAGGGGGCAAATCTCAGCCTCCTCTCCTTCATAGAGCTCGCAGACGGGGATCTCCTCTCGTCTCTGAAGGAAGCGGTCGGTTCCCTTTCCGGATCCGAGCTGCCCGGGATGGAGGAAAGGCGAATGGCAGTCAGGCTTGATGAAGCGCGTCTGAGGGCACCGATCACGAGGCCCCCTGCAGTCTTCTGCCTTGGCTTCAACTTCAGGTCACATGCGCCCGAGCTGAAGAGGCCTGTCCCTGAAGTGCCGGTCGTATTCATGAAGCCTTCGAGGTCTGTTGTCGGTCCTGATGACGAGATCGTGCTGCCTAAGGCCTCAGCGAGGGTTGACTATGAGGTCGAGCTCTGCGTCGTGATTGGGAAGGGCGGGCGATATATACCAAGATCCGAGGCATATTCCAGGATCTTCGGGTATACGGTCCTCAATGATATAACAGCGAGGGACATACAGCAGAGGGACTTCTCCCTCGCCAGACCGTGGCTTAGGTCGAAAGGCTTCGACACATTCGCCCCCATCGGGCCCTTCATTGTCACCGGCGACGAGATCGGAGACCCGATGTCGCTGCAACTCTCGCTTAGCGTGAACGGGGAGGTCAGGCAGAGCTCGAGGACAAGCGAGATGATCTTTGACGTCCCATCTGTGGTCGAGTACATATCCTCTTTCACGACCTTGGAGCCTGGGGCGCTCATTGCGATGGGGACGCCTGAGAAGATTGGGCAGCTCCACGACGGGGACATTGTAGAGGCAACAGTCGAGAGGATAGGGACGCTCAGGAACAGGGGGGTGCTGGAGCGATGACCATGGATTTTTATATAGAAGCGGGATTATCGTTTAAGGGGGCTTACCGAAATGGACTATGATGCCGTGGTCGTGGGCGCTGGCCCTGCAGGCTTGATGGCCGCGAGGAAGATCGCTTCAAAGGGCTTCTCGGTTTTGATCCTTGAGAAGGAGAAAGACCTCGGGACCAGGGCATGCGCCGAGGCCGTCTCGGTCTCAGCCTTCGAGACTGCTGAGATCCCTCCGTCCCCATCCCTGATTTCGAACACAATAAACGGGGCATACGTCTTCCCTCCCGACGAGACAAAAGGCGTCAAGATCTCAGGGGGGGATTACCGCGGGTACATACTCAACAAGCAGCAGTTCCTTTACGCCTTGGCAAGCCAGGCGGTCTCGGCGGGGGCCGACCTCGAGATGAGATCCGAGGTCAAGGACGTCAAGATGGATGGCGGGGTTGCAAAGAGCCTGATCTATTCCCACAAGGGCGAGGACAAGGAGATCACGTTCAAATACCTCGTTGGCGCGGATGGCGTCGGGTCCAGGGTTGCCAAGTCATGCGGGTTCGACCTTTCCGGATTCGAGATCATCCCGACGATACAGTACGTGATGGTGAATTGCAAGGTCCCAGAGAAAGACATCATACGCATCTACATGGGCAATGAGGTGGCCCCTCTGGGCTACGTCTGGATATTCGCAAAGAACGAGTATGTTGCCAATGTTGGGATAGGCGTCAGGGGTAAGCCAGCGAAGCCCTACTTGGACAAGTTCATCGCCTCCCACCCAGATATTTTTGAAGGCTCAAGGATTGTGAAAGAGGGGGGCGGCGGCGTGCCTGTCGGCGGCCAGATCAGGGAGATAGTGAAGGGGAATGTCCTGCTCTGCGGGGACTCCGCTGGGCAGGTGATTCCGATCACAGGCGGGGGCATCAGGACAAGCATGGGGGCGGGCAGCATAGCGGGCGCCTGCGTCGCAGAGGCGCTGGAAGCAGGGGACTCCGGAGCTCTAAGGAAATACCCCGCGTCGTACGGCGAGTACTGGGGGGCGAGGATAAGCAGGAGCCTCAAGGTGCTCAGGGCGCTCGAGGCACTCGGAGATGACGACCTGAACCTCCTCGGCTCGATGATGAGCGGCGACGATATTGTCGACCTGGCGAACGGCCTCGATGTGAAAAGGGTCGTAGCGAAGTTCTCGAGGCACCCAATCCTCGCGATGAAGATTGCCTCAAAGATACTCTAAATATTTTTTCTGTTTTACAGTTTTTGTACAAATATGACAATAGAAAGTCTAATTAATGGTTTGCCTTCATAATAATTATGAAGGAATGCGTTCTGATGCAAAGCGATCGCCTGATCTATCCTCTCGCAGCATCCGCTGCCTTCGCCCTTTCCGCCGCCTGGCTAGCGATCTTCCCGATTGGCGCGCAAATAAACTACAGCAACCTCCTCATGGAGGGCGTCATACTGGCGGTCTTGCTGGTGGGCAGCCTGTTCTTGCACAATATGGGCGCCTACCTGAAGTCCGGGTTGGCCGCTCTCTCAATGGGCTTCCTTGTTGGCCTGCTTGGCGAAGTCACGGCGGAGCCTGAGATCGTGGGCGCCTTCTTGGGCGGCCTGCTCAAGGCAGGGGGTTTTGTCTCAACCATCTATGGATTGGCAGCGTTGCGCGGGAAAATTAGCGAGGCGTCGCTGGAAAGAATGCCGCTGGGGTCGCCGAAATCCAGCGATTCGATCCTCGCGGAGGTGCCCGAGGCTGAAAATTCTAGCCTTGAGGAAGTCAAGCGCCTCGCGGCAATAGGCAAGGTCGCGGCAATGGTGGGTCACGACATGAGGAACCCTCTCCAGGCAATTGTCTACGCGGTTTACAACACCGAGGAGGAGATCAAGGGCCTGCCTGAGAGTGCGAAAAAAATGCTTGAGGAGCGTGGCTTCATCGATTTTCTCGAGATGCTGAAGAGACAGGTCAATTTCATGAGCAAGATGGCGGCTGATCTCCAGGATTACGCCAAGCCCACAAAGCCCGCATTCCATGCGGTAGACCTGCGCGAGATCGTCGAGGAAGCGCTGAAATCAGTGAGCAGGCCTGAGGGCATTTCCGTTGTGGTTAATTCTGACCCAGCACTGGGCATGATAAAGGGCGACCCCCAGCTCATAAGGAGGGTCTTCGCAAACATAATATCCAATGCCTACCAGGCCATGCCAGGAGACGGATCCCTCGAGATCTCGATGGTGAGGGAAGGAAATTGCGCCAAGGTGTCCTTCAGCGACACTGGGGTGGGGATATCCCCTGAAAACCTCAAAAAACTCTTCGATCCGTTCTTCACCACAAAAGCAAAGGGGATGGGGCTCGGCTTGGCCATTTGCAAAAAGATGATAGAGGCACACCGCGGGTCAATAGAGGTGGAGAGCGAGCCGGGCAAAGGCACGCGCTTCACAATCAGGCTCCCAATAGGGTAATCGGATCAACGGAATGACGGATACAACCCTTATTAGACAAATTTGGCGATGTATATTTGCTGCATTATAGGGTGTCATGATGAGCGCTTTGAACGAGATGATAACGCGGGGGAGGATCCACCTCGAGCTCGGCAAGAACGAGGACGCGATCGTCTATTTTGATCTCGCCCTTGAGATGGATCCCGAGAACGCGGTGGCTTGGGGAGGAAAGGGAATCGCCTTCGTGAACCTCGGCATGTACGACGAGGCGCTTGAATGCTTTGACAAAGCAATCTCTTATGATGCTGAGCTCGCCTTTGCATGGGAAGGGAAGGGGATCGCCCTCATGAGGAAAGGTCAGGTCGAGGAGTCGATCCCGTTCTTCGACATGGCGCTGAAGATTGAGCCAAAGTTCGCGAGGGCCGCTCAGAACATGGCGATCGCGCTCGAGAAATTGGGCAGGAAAGAGGAAAGCGAGAGGTACCGTTCGCTAGCCGAGTCCTTGAAGTCCCGCCCGGGATGAGGCGAATCACTCGCCCATCACTTGGACAACGACCCTCCTCCCTGTCCGTGGGCCGTCCAGCTCGAGGAAGAATAGGCTCTGCCACGTGCCGAGGGCAAGCCTGCCCCCCACGACAGGGATCGCCACCGAAGGCCCGAGATAGGTCCCGGCCAAGTGCGCATCGGCATTGTCGTCTATCCTGTTGTGCGCCCAAGCCTTGCCCTCCGGGAAGTCCTCTGCGGTCTTCCTGAGTATGTCCGATTTGAGCCCCTCCTCGTCCTCATTGACTATTATTGCGCTCGTGGAGTGGGTCGTGAATGCAAGACAAATCCCCGAGCGGATCCCGCTCTCAGCCACTGCGCCTTGGATCTCACTGGTGATGTTGATTGTTTCCCTCCTCTTACCCGTGTCGAGGACCAATTGTTTTGTGAAAACCTTCAGATTTGACACCAGAAATAACTAGGGAAAGGTGGCGTAAAAAGTTGAGGATCGCAATCAGAGCTCGAGCGCCCTGCGCAAGTCCTCAATGACCTTGGCAAGGTCTTCCACCACGGCAGAGATCAGCTCTTCGCCCTTCTCCTTGGTCGCCTTCTTGGCGTCTCCGGTGAGGGCGATCTCGTAGAGCCTCTCGTCTATCTTCTTCGAGTATATTTTAAATTCAGGGTAAGTCACCTCGTGCCTGGCCGCAAGGTATATGTTGACCTTGCCCTCGTCCACAGCCAGCATTGCGCTCGTCTCATCTTCCCCTGCGTGGCCGGGGGAAGAGAAGAGGTTCTTTTTACTTGTCCCGAGGTCCTTCCACCAATCGAGCACCACCACAGAGAGCCCTGTCCTGCTGGCCGCCTGCCTGGCTGCCATCTGAATCGGGGTTGCGTTGCCACCATGGCCATTCAGGACAACAACGAGCTTGATGCCGTTCCGCCAAGCCTCCTCAAGAATACATTCGATGTATTTGAAGAGGGCCTCCGAGTCTATGTCGAAGGTCCCTGGGAATCCGCGCATCGCGTGGCAGGACCCGTAGAATATTGTCGGCATCACGATGGCGCCGGTCAGATCTGCAGCCCTCCGCGCAATGTGCTCGGGGAGATCGCTGTCTGTCCCCAGTGGCAGGTGGTCGCCATGCCTCTCAATGCTGCCGACGGGAAGTATCGCCACAGATTTGTCCATTTTTTCAAAGTCAAACCCATTCATGTCCTTAAGGATCATCACGGGGCACCCTCTGCCATAGCTCTGCAGGCAGGCGTATAAAAAAGACACCGTTCGCCTTCAAATTTTGGCACGCAAGGTAATATATCGGTCGGCGCCGGTTATTAATTGAGGACTGCTTATGGTAAGGATCGGCATCATAGGGAAGACAAACGCCGGCAAGACGACCCTCTTCAACGCGATCACAATGATGAACGCAGAGGTCTCAAACTATCCCTTCACCACGAAGGAGCCAAATGTAGGCATCGGGTACGTCAAGACTGCGTGCGTATGCAAGGAGCTTGGGGTGAAGGACAACCCGCAGAACTCTGTCTGCATCGATGGCTGGCGTTTCATACCCGTCGAGGTTGTGGATCTGCCAGGGCTTATCAAAGGGGCATCTGAGGGCCTCGGGCTCGGCACCCGATTCCTCTCGGTCGCAGCCCAGGCAGACGTGATCCTGCATGTCGTTGACGCCTCGGGGAGCATAAATGCGAATGGGGAGATCTGCGAGCCGGGGATGGGGTCGCCCTTGGCTGACTACTACGACATAGAGGAGGAGCTGTTGAGATGGTACACCAAGAACCTCCTGGAGAACGCCGACAAGGTGAAGAGGGCCCTCCAGAACAAGGCCGTGACACTGGCAGCGGCGCTATATGACATACTCTCAGGCATAAAGGTCACCTACCCCCAGATAAAGGAGGCCCTTTCCAAGAGCAGGCTCGAGGGTATGCCGTTCGAGGACTGGGAAGAGGAGGAGTTCAGGGCATTCGCGACCGAGATAAGGTATCTCTCGAAGCCGACGCTCATAGTCGCGAACAAGATGGACAGGCCTGTGGCGGAGAAGAACCTTGCTGGGCTGATTGAGACCTTCGGCAGGAGCTTTGTGATCCCTGTCTCCGCAGAGGTCGAGCTCCTTCTGAGGCGCGCCGAGAAGGCGGGGGCGATATCTTACACGCCGGGGGACGAGAAATTCGTCGTTAAGGACGCCGGCAAGCTTACGCCCAAGCAGAAGTGGGCCCTCGAGTATATCCAGTCAAGGGTCTTCGACAAATGGCTACGCACCGGGGTAGACCTCGCAGTGACGACCGCTGTGCTCAAGCTGCTCAGGATAAATGTTGTTTACCCGGTAGAGGATGCGAAGAAGTACTCGGACAAGAAGGGGAATGTGCTCCCTGACGCATACTTGATGCCGCAGGGGTCCACGCCAAAGGACCTCGCAAGGCAGATCCACTCAGAGCTCTATGACAACTTCTTGTACGCAATCGACTCTGTTAGCGGGGTCCGCCTCCCCAACGATTACGCGCTGCGTGACCGCGACGTCATCACAATAGTCACAACACGGAAGAGGAAAGCCTGAAAGCCAATTTTTATTAATCCTAGCACCACTTATTCCCAAAAGGGATTGGTTATGGAGTATGATATAAAGTACAAGCCTTCCTATGCGATGGCCGTCCTGAAGCTGAAGGATGGGGAGTCTGTTGTCGGGGAGTCAGGCGCAATGACGTACATGACCCCGAACATTGAAGCCCGCACGCGGACAAGGTCGGGGATACTTGGTTCGCTTGGGCTGAAGCTGCTCGGCGGGCAATCCTTCTGGGTAACCGACTACTACGCTAAAGGCGGCCCGGGCGAGGTCGCATTCGTTTCAGCACCGCTGGGGGACATCGAGCACCTCGCGCTCGACGGGAAGAACGGCTGGATCATACGGAAGGAGTCCTATGTCGCGTCCTCGCCTACCGTGGATTTGGACATAAAATGGGAGGGCTTCTCGAGGGGGCTTTTTGGTCAAGGGCTATTCATGATAAAAGCCTCAGGCGCAGGCGATCTCTTCATCAACACATTCGGCGCGATTGATCGGCATACGTTGGGCCCTGGCGAGCAGCTTATAGTCGACAACTTCCACCTTGTCGCATTCAACAACACGTGCACATACAGGGTCGAACGCTTCGGGGGCATGAAGGAGACGCTGCTCAGCGGCGAGGGTCTGGTAACCAGGATAACAGGGCCCGGGGAAATACTCCTCCAGACAAAGAACCCGAGGGAATTTGCAGACTGGATATGGACCCTGATTGAGCCGCGCGTGCAGTCCAGAGCGAGATGAGGGTGCCCCTCATTGGAAGAGCCCGTCTCATCCTCCCCTATTTTTTCCGGCAGGGCAATAAGCCTCAAAGTCGAGGATGTACGCTTGCCAAGCGGAAAGCTTGCCCGCAGGGAGACCGTGATCCATCCTGGGGCCGTGGCCATCGTGGCCTTGGAAGGCGGAGACGTCCTACTTGAGCGGCAGTACCGGCACACGGCGAAGAGAGTGATCTGGGAGATCCCGGCTGGGACGATCGAAAAAGGCGAGGGTCCAGAGGAGTGCGCCAGGAGGGAGCTGACCGAGGAGACGGGATACACGGCGGAAAAGATGGATCGTGTATTCAGCTTCTATGCCGCGCCTGGATACAGCACAGAAATCATACACCTCTTCCTAGCCCAGGGGCTGAAGAGGTCATCGAAGAAGCTGGATGAAGACGAGGAGATCGATGCTGTATTCGTCCCGATCTCGAAGGCTATTGAGATGGTCAGGGAAAACGAGATAGAGGACGCAAAGACTGCGATAGGGATACTCTTCTTCGAGAGGTTCTTGGGGAAGGCCATGGGGTGATGGGTTTGGGAGACGACAGCGTCCACATCTCCCGGATCAGGAAGAGCAGGGGTCAGGGATTCGAGCGCGATCTCGTTAAGAGGTACCGCGCTGCTGGGTGGTGGTCGTACAGGACCGGGGGCAACAGCGCATACCTACCGGACGTGATGGCCACAAACGACAGCACCGGCGAGCTCGACGTGGTTGAGGCAAAAGCAGGCGCAAAGGACCACCTTTATGTTGAATGGGACCAGATCGAAAGGGACATCTTCCTCATAAATGGGTTCAAGCTCTACCCGAAGCGCAGGATAGTGCTCGCCTTCAAATTCCTCTCAAAGAAGCGTAAGGGTGACGGGTACCTCAGGAGGGAGCTCAGGGAGTTCTACAAGCTTGTGCCAGAGGAGTTGTGGGGTCCCCTCAGGGGGCAGACGATATGTTGCCACTATGAGAGGGGCAACGACCTGCCCGACTACTCGCCGCCGTTCAAGATCAAGGGCAAGAAGGTGAAGGTGCAAGAAGATCGCGGGGAAGGCGGCGAAACCAGCGGGGAATGATGCGCCGGATACCTTTCTTGATCCTGCCGATTGATCATCGGCGCTGCACATCCGCCTCAAATCAATGCCCCTTCCCAAAGAGGCATGGCTTGATTGGTGCGGGCATTAAAAGCTTATTTCTGACCCGCTACAATTATCTCGGAGGGTGTGCGAATTGCCTTCTGACTCGGACGACGAGATCGAGATTATAAAAAAGCGCAAGCTCCTCGAGATGGAGCGCAGGCTAGCAGCAATGAAAAAGGCACAGGCCGAGGCGCCGAGGAAGGTCGATGAAGATCCGCTCTCGCTCGTGAAAAAGCGCCTGATCGGGAGGGGACCAGAGGTCTTGGAAGCAGCCCTCTCCCAGTACCCCCAGGCAACAATGGAGGTTGTGAAGTACATCGCTAACCTGTACAGGACGGGCAAGCTCAACGAGGACATCCCTGGGGAGGACCTTTACGAGCTCTTCTGCAACTTGGGGATGCCCGTGAGGCTCGAGACCTCGATAACATACATAAAAGACGGGAAACGCGTCCCGCTCAGCCAGAAGTTCAAGACCAATGATGATTGACCCGTTCGCAATAAAAAGAAAATAAGGAAAGAAGCAGCCTATTTTTTGAGGCTCTCGAGCACAAGCTGCGAGAGCGTCTTTATTGGCGGGTAACCTGCCTCCTTGGGCAATCCGCCCATGTGGTACATGCAGAATGCGCATCCTACGCCGACCTCTGCGCCCTTCTCTTTCGCTTCGGACATCAGCATCTCCGCCAGCTTGTTCGCGATATCGGGGTAAAGCGGCTTCACGCCCGCGGGAGCCCCGCAGCAGACCGCCTCCTTCCCGCTCTCTTTGTATTCGACCAGATCGCCGATCCTCAGCAAGACCTCCCTCGGAGACTGAATCGTCCCGGTCCTCCTGACCAGGGGGCAGGGATCCTTGTAGATTATCCTCTTGCCTTGGGCTGCGCTGGGGCTGATCCTCCCTTCCTTGACAAGCTGATCTAGCAGCTCAGAGATATGCAAAACCTCGTACTCCGGCTTCCTGAACAGCGCAGGGTACACGTTCTTGAAGACATCGTAGCACGAGGGGCACTCGGTGACGACAGTCCTGGCGCCTGTGGACTCGAAGAGCGCCGTGTTCTTCTCGGCGAGCTTCTTGGCCTCCTCGAGCATTCCGGTATCAATTAGGAAGAGCCCGCAGCACCACTCCTTTTCCCCGAGGGTTGTGAAATCCACGCCGGACTTGATCAGGAGCTCCATAGTCGCCTTCGCAGTCTCTGGAAGCTTGATCCCTGACCAGCACCCCGGCACATAGAGGTACTTTGCCTTCTCAGGGGGCTTGAACCCTTCTGGCAGGCATGCGGTGCGCTTCTCGGGAGGCGCAGCCATCGGCGATCCCATCTTGATTATGGCATCTGCTATCGTCTTGTACTTCTCAGGCACCATGTTCCTCTTCCGCAGCTCTGCTCTCGCAGCCTGGACGACGACAGAGATCGGTATGTCCATCGGGCAGGAGCTATGGCACCCGTCGCACCTGGTGCACAGGTACAGGGTCTTCAAATCCTCCTCATTGAGATCCTTGCCCTCGAAGAGCGAGATTGCCGCCTCGACCTTGGCCATGGCCCCGTACTTCGGGTTGTTCGTCGCTTTGAAGAAGGGGCACACCTCGACGCAGGCTCCGCAAAGGGTGCATGTCGAAGCAATTTCTGGGATATTCTCTAACATCAGGTACACCTGTGATTTATTCCTCATGCAGACTCTTATCCTTTGGCAGGGGCGCATCTGACGGACATGCGTGAGATATATATATTTGACTGCGATATAATTGACTGCTTTTGTCGGGGGGCATGCGTTGCGAACCGAAGGATCTAGGGGCAATATGCAGGAAGAGGGCATGTCCAAGGCCCAGGAGCCATTGGAAGATCAAAAGGGGAGTGAACTGGAGCGGCTTCAGGAAGAGCTGTGCATGTACAAGGAGCAGCTGGGCGCCCTCCAGCGGGAGCTGGACGAGTCCAAGAGCAGGCTCAAGTACATGCAGGCGGACTGCGAGAACATAAGGAAGCGATCAGAGAGGCAGATGGAGGAAGCAAGGCTCTTCGCCACTATGCCGCTGCTGTGCGACCTGCTCGAGGTGATAGACGAGCTCGAGCTCGCGCTGAGGAGCGCCTCCGTATCAGACCAGGATGGAGCAGTCCTGCAAGGGGTCGGGATGACCCTCAAGAAAATGAAGAAGATCCTGGAGAAGCACGGCGTCTCCCCGATCGAATGCCTCATGAAGCCGCTGGATCCGGAGAAGCACATGGTCGTCTCCAAGGAGGAGAGGGATGACCTGGAGGAGCACACGGTCATAGAGGAGATAAGGAAGGGCTACCTCCTCAGGGATCGGGTAATCAGGCCGAGCGTGGTGAAGGTCTCGGTGAAGCCTTCAAGGTCAACAAAACCAAAGGAGGAGAATTGATATGGCATCAAACATACAGCCAGGAGAGAAAATTATAGGAATAGACCTAGGAACAACCAACTCTGCGGCTGCCGTCTTCGAGGGCGGCAAGGCCACTGTAATACCGAGCGCAGAAGGTCCGACTGCTGCAGGGAAGATGTTCCCTTCAGTGGTCGCATTCACCAAGGACGGGCAGCTGCTCGTCGGAGAGCCTGCAAAGAGGCAGGCGGTAGCCAACCCGGAGGGGACGGTATTCGAGATAAAGAGGAAGATGGGCACCGACTATAAGGTCAATATATACGGGAAGGAATACACGCCGCAGCAGATCTCCGCCTTCATACTGCAGAAGATAAAGAAGGATGCCGAGACATACCTCGGCACAACAATAAGGAAGGCCGTAATCACAGTGCCGGCGCACTTCAACGACAACCAGCGCCAGGCGACGAAGGACGCTGGCGAGATTGCGGGCTTCGAAGTGCTCCGGATCATAAACGAGCCCACGGCTGCCTGCTTGGCTTACGGCGTTGACAAGCTCGACAAGGAGCTCAAGATACTTGTCTTCAGCTTCGGGGGCGGCACGCACGACGTCACGATAATGGACTTCGGCAAAGGCGTATTCCAGGTGCTGTCCACGAGCGGCGACACAGAGACTGGAGGGGCTGACATCGACAAGGCTCTCATGGATTACATCGTTGATGAGTTCAGGAAGCAGACCGGTGTCGATCTCAGGGGCGACCGGATGGCGATGGCGAGGCTGAAGGAGGCTGCAGAGAGGGCAAAGATCGAGCTCTCGACGCTCCTCACAACCGATATCGATCTCCCGTTCATCTGTGCAGACGCATCTGGTCCGAAGAACCTCCACATGACGATAACGAGGGCTAAGCTCGAGGAGCTTGCAGCCCCTATTGTCCAGAAGACCGAGCGCACGATCATGAGGGCGCTCGAGGACGCGAAGCTTACGCCTTCCCAGATCGACAAGATCATCCTCATCGGGGGCACGACCAGGATGCCGCTAGTCCAGCGCTTCGTCGAGAAGATACTGGGCAAGCCCGCCGAGCGGGGCGTGGACCCGATGGAGTGCGTTGCGATCGGGGCAGCGATACAGGGGGCTGTGCTCTCTGGCGAGGTGAAGGACATCCTGCTCCTTGACGTCACGCCGCTGTCGCTCGGCGTGGAGACCCTAGGCGGCGTGTTCACTAAGATAATTGAGAGGAACACCACCATCCCCACGAGGCGCAGCCAGATATTCACAACTGCTGCCGACTTCCAGACTGCGGTCACTATCCACGTCCTCCAGGGCGAGCGGGCGATGGCGAAGGACAACGTCTCGCTTGGGATGTTCAACCTCGAGGGCATACCCCCGGCGCCGCGCGGCGTCCCCCAGATCGAGGTGACATTCGACATCGACGCGAACGGGATCCTCAACGTCACGGCAAAGGACTTGGGGACGAACAAGGCCGCCTCGATCAGGATAACCGCCTCGACCAAGCTGTCGAAGGAGGAGAAGGAGAGGATGATCAAGGAGGCGGAGCAGTTCGCCGAGCAAGACAGGAAGAAGAAGGAGGAGGCCGAGCTCAGGAACAACGCAGACAGCCTCGTCTACACGGCGGAGAAGACGAAGAAGGACCTTGCTGACAAGCTGAAGCCTGAACAGTCGGGCAGGATCGACGCCGCTGTGGCCGCCCTCAAGGAGGCGCTTGCAGGCACCGATGTAGAGAAGATAAAGGCGAAGTCAGAAGAGCTGACAAAGGTCTTGCAGGAGGTCGGCACCGCCATATACCAGCAGGCGGCAGCCGAGTACCAGAGGCAGCAGGCGCAAGCAGGGGCCCAGCAGGGAGAGCAGCCCCCTCCGGGCGGACAGCAGGCGCAGGATAAGAAAGTCTACGATGCTGACTACAAGGTTGGCTAACCTTTCCCCGTAATTTTTTTAGGAATTTGGCAAAACGCTGAAATACCAATCCAACAGGCTGAGGATCGGTAGAGATGGCAACAAAAAGGGATTATTACGAGATTCTTGGCGTCCCCAGGGACGCGACGCCTGAGCAGATAAAGGACGCATACCGGAAGCTGGCCCTCCAGTATCATCCGGACAGGAACAAGTCCCCGGACGCCGAGGAGAAGTTCAAGGAGATCTCCGAGGCTTATGCCGTACTATCCGATCCTCAGAAGAGAAGCCAGTACGACATGCTCGGCAGAGCCGGGTTCAACCAACAGTACACCCAGGAGGACATCTTCAGGGGCGTCGATTTCGAGACCATATTCAGGGACTTTGGCTTCGGAGGGTTTGGCGACCTGTTTGAGATGATCTTCGGCGGGGGCAGGGGATATGGCGGCTTCGGGAACAGGAGAATGAGGGGCAGCGACCTTGTCTCTGAGGTCAGGATCACCCTTGAAGAAGCCCTAAAGGGGACCGAAAAGGAGATCGAGATATCCCGAAGCGAGGCGTGCAAGCAGTGCTCAGGGTCTGGTGCTGCCCCCGGATCTTCGCCGAGTACTTGCACAAGCTGCGGCGGGACTGGCCAGGTCCAGCGCGTGCACTCGAGCGGTTTCGCAAGGTTCGTCCAGATCGCCTCCTGCCCCGCGTGCAAGGGATCCGGATCAATAATCGAAAAGCCATGCAGCGCCTGCAAAGGATCCGGCGTTGCCAAGGTCAAGAGGAGGATCACGGTCAGGATCCCGCCCGGGGCGGAGGACGGGATGCAGCTGAGGCTGAGGGGCGAGGGAGACGCATCCCTGAACGGTGGCGTGCCTGGGGACCTCTACGTCAACGTTACGGTGATCCCGGATCCGCGTTTCAGGAGGGAAGGCCCGGATCTCTACTACGAGCTAAAGATAGGCTTCCCTCAGGCCGCGCTGGGGGCTGAGGTGACCGTCCCGACGCTTGAGGGGCCTGTGCAGATGACCATCAACCCAGGGACGCAGCCGGGCACAATCCTCCGCCTCAAAGGCAGGGGTCTGCCCAAGCTCGACCGCTTCGGGAGGGGCAGGGGCGACCAGTTCGTCGTTGTCAATGTGACAGTCCCAGAGAGGCTCACGCCGAGGCAGAGGGACCTCCTGAAGGAGCTGGCAAAGGAATTCGAGCAGCCCCTCAAGGAGAAGAGGAGGTTCGGTTTTTAGCCCCCGCCTTGATCAAACCGTGCCACCCGACAAGGTGCAATGCTTTAATACCACCTTGATGGAATTTATCGGGTCTGATCAGCATGCCTGATAGCATACTCTACTGGAAGGGGTGCATGTCGCGCCTCAGGACGAAGAGCATCTCTGATTCGACTATGGAACTCTTCCGAAGGATGGGAGTGGAATTCAAGACCCTCGGGGAAAGCGAAGGTTGCTGCGGCTCTGTGCTGCTCAGGACTGGGCAGATCGAGGCTGCAAAGAAGGCGGCCGAGTCAACAATAGACAGAATCTCTTCGGCCGGCTTCAAGGAGGTTGTTACCGCCTGCCCGGGCTGCTTCAGGACCATGGCCTCAGAGTACCCGATAATTGCAGGCCAAGCCCCATTCCGGGTCCGCCACATATCCCAGTTTTTGATGGAGAGGAGATCTTCGCTCGAGGGCAGGTTCTCCAGAATCGATGCGAAGGCTTGCTACCATGATCCGTGCCACCTCGGAAGGCACATGGGCGTGTATGAGGAGCCCAGGGATCTCATCAGGATGGTGCCCGGGGTTGAGCTGGTCGAGATGAAGGACAACCGGTCTAAGGCGCTCTGCTGCGGATCAGGCGGGGGCGTCCGATCTGCATACCCTGAGCTCTCAAGGGAGGTCGCCAGGAGCGTAGCCGGCGGTCAGGTTCCTGGCGGTGTCAGGCTATTGATCACCGCATGCCCGTTTTGCAACTACAACTTCAAGGATGCCTGTTCCAATTCAGGGCAGATCAGGGTGGTGGACCTGCCTGAACTGCTCCTTTCTGCTTGGAGGGGATGATTGATGGGGAGCGATGACTGGCTGGCTTTCAAGCGTGAAGAGTTCAAGAGATGGATGGAGGACGAGAGGCGGAGAACTGGGCTAAGCCGGGCGGTCGCTGCTTACACGTCCGCCAAGGCCAAAGCGCTCTCCCGCCTCCCTGAGCTCGAGGACATGCGCAGGGAAGTCCGGAAGATCAAGGAACGATCAATACAACAAATGGACGAGCTCGTGAAGATCACAATGGACTCCGTGAGGGAAGTCAAGGGCGAGGCGTACCTTGCGAGGGACGCCGAGGAGGCCAGGGAAATTATTTCGGACCTTGCCGGAAACGGGAAGCTCGTCGTCAAGTCAAAGTCTCTGACAGGGGACGAGGTCGGGATAAACGAGATCCTCGAGGAGAGGGGAAACAGGGTGTACGAGACCGACCTCGGCGAATTCATAATACAGCTGAGGAAGGAGAAGCCCACCCACATCATAAACCCATCAGTCCACGTCCCGAGGGAAGAGGTTGCGAAGACCTTCTCAGAGCTCTTGGGAAGGCCCGTTAGCTCGGAAATACCCGCCCTCGTGGGCATTGCGAGGGATTACCTGAGGGAGAAATTCTGCAATGCTGATGTCGGGATCACCGGGGCGAATGTGGTCTCTGCCAAGACTGGCACGATCTTCATTGTAGAGAACGAAGGCAACGCGAGGTTCGTCAGCAATGCGCCGCCGAAGCACATATGCCTAACGGGGATAGAGAAGATTGTCCCGACCCTCTCTGACGCCTTCAAGGTGCTCCAGGTGCTGCCGCCGTATGCCACAGGCGTGCTCATGTCTGCTTATGTTTCCATGATAACGGGCCCGAGCAAGACAGCGGACATCGAGAAGACGATAGTCTACGGCGCCCACGGCCCGAAGGAGTTCCACCTGGTCCTGCTCGACAATGGCCGCAGGAGGATGGCCGAGGACGAGGCGTTCCGAGAGGCCCTCTACTGCATCCGATGCGGGGGCTGCATGTACGAGTGCCCGGTGTACCGGATCATAGGCGGGTCATTCGGGAACAACTACTTCGGGGGGATCGGGCTGATATGGAGCGCATTCACCACAGGCGAGGAAAAAGTCGCTGCCGCAGTGGACGCCTGCACCAAGTGCGGGAGGTGCAAGGAGGTCTGCCCGCTCGAGATCGACACGCCCCGCATGGTCGAAAGGCTGAAGCAAAGGCTCGTCAAGAGGGGCTTTGTGCAGCCAAAACACGCGGAGATAATGGAGAGCATACTCAAAAAAGGGAACCCTTTCAACGAGGATGAGGGGGAGGATCGTTCTAGAGTCTGAACTAGACCATCCTAGCATTCATTCTTTTCTCTTGACACTCCTTCCTTGTCAAACTTGGGGATCTTGGGGAGCGTGCGTTCGAGCTCGGACTCAGCCCTCATCTGCGCCTCCTGCATTATCTCCTCGGACCCCTCCATGGCCACCACGCCGCCTCGGACCGCCTCTGTGCTAGCGACATTCACCATCAGCTCGTCCATTATCTCATTCAGCCTTGAGAACGACTCTCCTGACTCCGACATTATTGTCGGGACGCTCCCGCAGACAAGGTCGAGCGAGGCCCTGGCAACCGAGATGTCCTTGGCGAAATCCCCATATTCCTTGACCGTCATGAGCCTTATTGATATCTGCTCGAGCGCAAGGGAAGCGGCAGTCATTGCCTTGATGAGCTTCCTCACCTCGCCGATCTCGTTCGCGTATATCTTTGCCCTCCTGATGTCCCTGTTCTGGTAGTGCTGGACGACCTTCTCGAACAAGACCCTGTCATAATTCCTGATCCTTGAGAGTTTTATGTTCAGGGCGGCCTGCTGCTGCGTCAGGATCCTTATCGCCTCTTCGATCATCGGGCGCATGGGCCCCTTGAGTTTTGTTTTAGGTTCGCCAAAGCCGCTCTTTCTTAGCAGGCCCATCTGCCTCATCGTTGATAATTTTTCATTCTTATAGTATAAAAGCTTCGCAGCGGCTAAGCAAGAAAGAATGCGAATAGTACATATACCCCTGAGCACAACTAATTCCAGAGGTCGACTGCGATGCTGGGCTCCGGGCACATCGGTTTCTGGTTGGGGCAGAGGAGCGAAAAAGAGGCAATTTCTGCCTGCGAGAAGCACTTGGAAAAGATATTCGCGATCGTGAACAAGTTCAAGGCATTCATAGACACTTACTTAAATGGCGACCTGGAGAAGGCGAAGGCCTTGTCCAGCGAGATCATTTCTCTTGAGAGGGAAGCCGACAAGATAAAGGAAGGGATAATCAACGATCTGATGAAGTCATCGCTCCATCCAATGGATCAGGACGAAATAATACGCCTGGTGATGACCTCTGATGACATTGCCGCCCACGTAAAGTCAGCAACTAGGAAGATCCAGTATGCGCACCCGAAGGACATACCTGATGAAGTGAAGTTCAGGCTCCAGGAATTGGTGGGAGTCCTGCTCGAGGAAGCGGTGAGCCTGATGGATACAATCCAATCGCTCCTGAAGAGGGACGGCGGAGTGGTCTCGAAGGCAGAGAAGACCGAGCGCCTCGAGGAGAAGATCGATGACCTCCGTGTCGACCTCATTGCGAAGATCCTCGTCTGGGGAGACTCTGCCGAGCATGTGAGCGACTGGCTCATGATAAAGGAGGTCGTGGAGAACATAGAATCGGCGTCTGACCGCATGGAGGATACCGCGGATCTCATAAGGACTATTGCAGTCCTCAGGAGCCGGGGATAAAAAACTCAAGACTTGATGCGCTGGAAATAAAAATTCAACCCAAAACCAAAAATATTTTATTTGGCTAAAATACGCGCCTAACCTAAAAAGGCGCAAATGGGTCGGCAAGCAATCAAACAACAACCATACGAAAGCCGAGTCATTGCATCGAAGATCGATCAGATGTACCCTAATCTATGAAGTATGCGGACAAACAGATCCGGTAGAACACAACTGTGGCTGCCTAATGGAGGGTTTTTACACGGAGGGTTTTTACATGGAGGGATTTTACACCCTTTGCTTTGGGGGAGAGCCAAAAAACTGCAGGATTGTGCCGGTCGATATGGGCAAGGCGAGAGCCAAGATGAGGGTCAAGCCAGTTGCAAATGTCGGCAGTGTGGATCTCGTCAATTGTTGGGCGATGCGCGCCCCAATCAAGCCTTAGCTGCCGGATGTCAGTAAGATTAATTGAGGCAAATATCTTTTATTGACGGTGTCGCTCAAGCTACGATCATTTTTATCAGGTAGACCACCGCCCCGCTCAGCAGAATATTCGCTGGGACTGTGATCAGCCAGTAAGCGATCAGGTAAACTGAGGTGCTCCTACTCATTTTTTTCTTTGCCCCAATGCTGGCGCCCAAGATCGCCCCAACTGATGCATATGAAGTCGAGATCGGGAGCCCGTAGCCGGACAGAATGTAAGGCACGGTCGTGAAAAGGTAAACCACCATTGCATTGGAAAGACTGGCTGCGAGCCCTGTGGGGAGATCGAGCCGTGTGACCTTGAACGCCAAGGTCCTGATCACCTTTGGACCGAATAGAATGGCGCCCAAGATTATGCCTATTGTCCCAAAGATGGCTAGCTCGACCATGGCCACCGAATCAGGGATCTGCTCCATCTTCGAGGCGATTGTAATGTAGACCCCGGTTGCATTCGCAACGTCGTTGGCGCCGAAAGAGTAAGCGCTGAAGCAGAGCGACCCGATCAGGAGGATCTTGAAGAATTTCTGAAGCTTGATCCCATTGTTTTTGTTCGCATAACCGTCGATCATCTTGAACAGCAAGTAGGCAAGCGCTAGGCTACAGAGGGGGGACGCGATCCAGCTGATGACTATCGTGCCTAATACGCTCAAATTTATGCCGCTGAGGCCGAACTCCACGAGGCCATATCCGATGACCGCACAGATGATGGAGTGTGTCGTCGAAATGGCCATCCCCCTCATCGTCGCCAGAAAGATCCATATGTTCGCAGACAGTATTATCGCGAAAGCACCCACAATGTCGATCTCTGGCACGATCCCCTTGCCTATCGTCTTCATGACCATTGATCCCTGGAGGACTGCCCCTAGAAAGACAAAAATGCCAAAGAACATAAGCGCCCTCTTCAGCGTCAATACGCCTGAACCGACAGCTGCACTTGTGGGGTTTGCGGCGTCGTTCCCCCCGAGGTTCATGGACATCACAAAGGCGAGGAGAAGTCCAAGAGCCAGCAGGATCATTGAGACGTCCATGCAACCACCCTGAACCGGATGTACTGCTTGACGTCTAAAACTATGATCCATTAAAAAGGTTTCTTAAGGCGTTTTTCTGCCACCGATCGCATTGCAAAAAAGAAGGAAAGCTCAATGGTGGGAACCGTATTGAGCCTTCAAGCGCCGATAGTAACTCCACGTCAGGATAAAATAAGCGATTCTGGAATTGAATTCAGATCTGGGTTTGGTAAAAAATTTGGCTGAATCAACTGCTGGTTCAGTAGTTCAATTCCTTGGGAAGGTCCAATTTTCATTCCTTTTCCTCTTGGGCAATCAATGTCTCGAAGATCTTCTTGATGATCGATTCGTCCTCAGAAAGCCTGTGGTCGCTGGCCCCGCCTTCAATTGCGATCAGATCGGGCTCGCTTATGCCTGTCCTTGAAGAAAGCTCCTCGATCGTCATCCCCTTGCTGTACCTGAGCGTCCTGAGCATGAGCCCAGGCTGGCCGCTCTTTCTGTATACAGTGATGAAATCTTCCCAGGTAGCCTTGAAAACCATTCGACACACCATATATCATTCCGTTGCCCTACAAAAAAGCCTTCCCCCTGCAGAATGCGCTGGATCAGCCGGCGTGGCTCAGAACTCGAACTTCCTTATTATGTTCTTCTCTTCTGCTCCAGTGATCTCCGCTATGACATGGATGTAATTGCCCAGGCCTGAGCTCTCAATCCTGGGCTTAAGAAGCTCGTCTATCTGGAATATCCCTGCGGAGTTCGACAATGAAATCCTAACTATCACCGGCTTCTCTGGCGCGATCCCTTCCTGTATCCTCACCTTTTCCACGCTCAGCGCCGAGACCGAGTGTATGTCGATCTTCCCTGCCTCAAAGGGGAGCCTGGCCCTCCCTTTTTCCATGTCGAGGGCATCTGCCACCTTCACCACGCCCCCTTCCAAAGTCAGCGGTCTGTGAGGCTCTTCGTGCGATACAATCGCATGCATCACTTCCGAAGTCACAACTGCTGCGCCATGGGGGCTGTAGGCGCCACCAAGTATCGACTCCAGCGCGTTCATCGCGACAGCCGCGCCGAACAGCTCGTGCCCCTCCCTGGCCACGATCATTCCTGCATCATGGAAGAGGGCTCCAAGGACGACTACCACCTCCGCATCATCTTTCTCCATTGCATAATCCTTCACTATGCTCGGCACAACGCCGTTTTTCATAAGGATCCTGAGTATCTTAAGAGCCGAATTCGCGACTATCTTGACGTGCGTGACTCCGTGATCGGTGTACCCGAGCCGCTCGATGGCCATTATGTTCGAGCACTTCCAAATCGCCTTGAGCCTCTCATTTCTCTCGATCTTCTGGACTATTGCCTTCAGCTTTTCGTTGCTTCCGCAAGGCAGGCTGAAGTCAAGGGACATGTTCAGACCTCCATTCAGACAGAGACAGCTCGCCGTCCAGCCGCCGGATCTACCCTCCGATATATGCTCCAACTAGCCCGCTCCTTATCATGCCTATCGCGATTGCCGATAGTATGAATGCCATTATCCTTGATATAATCGTTGAGCCTGCCCTTCCCAGTACCTTCATGAGCTTGTTGGAGGATCTCAGGAGCGCCCACTGCAGGATTACATTCGTTATTATTGCGAAAAATGCCACCAACGGACCGTTTGGAGGCTGCATCAGGTACATGACCGTGTAGATGCTCCCTGGGCCGGCCATGAGCGGGGTTGCTAGGGGGACTATTGCGACATCTTCCCTGTTCATCCAGCGCCCCTCCTCCTTGCCCAAGAGGCCTTCGATGGACATTATGAACAGGAGCACCCCGCCAGCTATCTTGAAGTCGTTCATTGATATGTTGAAAAGATCGAGTATATACGATCCTATAACCGCAAAAACGACTAAAATCACGAACGCAACCTTCACCGAGTCGTTCAGTATTTTGTTCTTTTTCTGCGCCTCAAAAGAGCTCGTGAAGGCATGGAAGAGCGGGACATTGCCTATGGGGTCAAATATGATGAACAGCGTAAGGAAGCCCTGGAAATATATCCACAAAGTGTCGACCATGCTCAGCCACTTTAATCTCTAACGAAGTTATATATCAGCATTAGCTGAAGAAGATAGTGATGCCTAGTGAAAGGTTTGACAAGATCTGCCCGTCGCCGATCTCGTTCCTGGAAAAGGGTTGCGCCCCCCCAGTTGGAGTCATAAGGTTCGATGTGGCAGAGCCAGATTTCCCGCCCCCAGAGGAAGCCGTGGAGGCGACAAGGCATGCCTTGTCGAGCGGCAAGTTCAAGTACAGCCCGAGCCGGGGAATTCCAGAGCTTAGGGAGGCATTGGCAGCCTTCCTAAAATCGACTCGGCAGATCGAATATTCCATGGACGAGATCCTTGTCACTACAGGGGGCAAGTTCGCGAACTATGCCTTCTTCGCTTCGCTGCTGAGCCCGGGAGACTCGGTCGTCCTCATAAAGCCTTTCTGGACCAGCTTCAAGGCAGTGCCCGAGATGCTTGGGATAAGGACGGTCGAGGTGTGGGCGACAACGCCTTACCATCTGGATGAGGAGGCGCTCAAGTCAGTGGTCGATGGGAGGGTGCGCGCCATCGTCCTGAACTCGCCGAACAACCCCACCGGGGGCATTCTTGGCGAGTCCGATCTAAGGCTGGTCAGAGATTTGGCAGAGGACCACGACCTGCTTGTCCTATCCGACGAGATTGATTGGGCTTATGTCTACGCCGATAGGCGCTTCGTCTCCCCCGCTTCAATAGAAGACCTAAGGGACCGGGTGGTAGTGACTGACGGCTTCTCCAAGGTCTTCTGCATGACCGGTTGGAGGGTGGGCTTTGCAGCAGGGCCAAAAAAACTGGTAGACCGCCTGCACATGGTCCAAGAGCATGCAGTGAGCTCGCCATCAACATTCGCCCAATACGGCTGTCTGCGGGCACTTGAAGTCTACCGGGAATACCTTGAGAGAAACCTTGCGGCCTGCAGGAGCAACCTGGGGATTGTTTTGGAGAGGTTGAACTCGACCGGTGCGATAGAATGCCCCAAGCCGGAGGGCGGATTCTATGCCTATCCAAGGATAGACCCTGCCCTCTGTTCCAGCCTGGAATTTTGCAAGGGTCTCCTGGAAAGCGAGGGGGTGGCTGTGATTCCGGGCGAGTATTTTGGAGACGACAGGAACCGCTTCAGGCTCTGCTATGCAGTCAAACAAGAATTGTTGGAGGACGGCCTCGAGAGGGTAGCCAGATTTGTGGAAGTCCTGAAGAGCAAAAACCGCCATTCAACAGGGAAGAAGATAAAAAAATAAAAAAAACAGATATTACTTCGACGAAGCCCTGAAGAAAGCCCCGCAGCTCGGGCACTTGTAGAGCCCGACTGTAACTGCCTTCTTGCCTTTGGGAGCTAGCGTCCAAGTTTTTTCTGGTTTTGCGACCTCAGTTCCGCATTTTGAACATTTTGCCATTTTTTACCATCTCTGGATTTATCATTATCATTGGTCTGGGTTTAAAAGGTTTACCAAAATCTTCCGCACCGATCTCCCGTAGATTCTGGCGTGCATGTAGTGACAGTTCTTGCACGCCCCGAAGAATTTTTGTTTACCAGTTTACTTTTATATAAAGAAGTAGGGGGGAAATTTAAAAAATTGCACAATTTGATGACCTCATTTTTCCCCAAAAAAAGGAAATGTTATAATGCGCATGCTTCCAATCAGATCTGATCCTAATGACTACTTCGTTTATACTGGACTCGAGCGTGTGCAACCACAAAAGCAGGGCGGTTGCCATATTCGAGGCCGGATCAATCTCGTTTGTTGTCGAGTCTTCCTGCCCTCTCGTGAATGACTTTGGCAGGTCTTTATCCTCGTCACCTCTGAAGGTAAGGGAGATCACGAGGAGGATCTGCGAGAACCCGATTTACCTCAAGGCAACCGAGAACAATGTGCACCCGAACTGCATTGTGCCCTGTGGCGTGGCGATGTGCGGATGGGCTGAAGCAGGCCTGGTCTCAAAGACGCTCTTGGAGAGGTTCCCTTCGCAGTGCGCCACATACGAAGGAGGCGGAGGGCGGGAGATCGATCTCAGTAAGCCCTGATCCCTGCCTCAGACAGTGCATTCTTGGCTTTCGATTCGTCGTCGACCTTCACCACTATCCTGCCCATGTCCATTGTGTACGCATAGTCGACATTGATGCCTTTCTCGCCGAGGACCTTGACCGCGTTATGGAGATCTTTCATGTCTATTATGATCACTTCAACCAGGTTCACTGCAGTATTGGCGTTCCTAAGCACTTCTGCAGCCTTCTCCGGGGCATCCAGTATGCACCTCACGATGCCATAGTTCCCCGCCTCGGCTATGCCCATTGCGAGGACCCTTATCTGGTTCCTTTCAAATAAGTCGATCACATTCGAGAGCCTTCCCGGCTTGTTCTCGAGGAAGATGCTGAACTGCTTGACCATCAAAAATCCCCCTAAATCTTCCTTAGGTCTATTATCCTTTGAGCTTTTCCTTCGCTCCTTGGCAGCGTCCTCGGCTCTGTGAGCTCGACAGCTGCGCTTATGCTAAGCACATCCCTTAGCTCTTCCTCGAGGCGCTTCTGGAGATCCACTATCTCCGTCAGGCTGTCGCTCTTGAAGTCCTCGGAGACCTCCACCTTCACAAGCAGGCGATCCAGCGGACCATCCCTGTCGACTACGAGCTGGTAGAATGGCGTTAGCCCCTCGAAGCCCGATATGACCTCTTCGATCTGGCTCGGGAAGACGCAAATCCCCCTGATCTTCAGCATGTCGTCGGTCCTGCCAAGTATCTTCTTTATCCTTGCATGTGCTATGCCGCACTCGCAGACCTCGTCGTCCAGTATTGTTATGTCGCGCGTCCGGTACCTGAGGAGCGGCATCCCCTCCTTCTCGAGCGTCGTGACTGCCATCTCCCCCTTCTCCCCGGGCTCGAGAACTTCACCCGTGTTGGGATCGATTATCTCCACTAAGTAGTGGTCCTCCCAGACGTGCAGACCGTTCTTCTTCCTGCACTCTATGGCAACGCCCGGGCCATTGAGCTCTGACATCCCGTAAATGTCATGCGCGGACTGCATGAACTCCTCCTCCAGGACTTTCCGTGTGCTCTCAGACCAGGGCTCTGCCCCCAATACGCCGACCCTCAGCTTAAGGTCTCTCTTCGGGGCAATCCCCTCCTCCTTTGCGCTCTCTGAAAGAAAGAGTGCATATGACGGCGTGCACGCCAGCACCGTTGTGCCCAGGTCTTTCATCAACTTGAGTTGCCTTTTCGTGTTGCCTGTGCTCGCGGGTATCACCTTGGCTCCTAGCCGCTCTGCCCCGTAGTGGAGGCCGAGCCCGCCGGTGAAGAGACCGTACCCGTAGGCAACCTGCACCACGTCTTCGCTCGTGACCCCGCAGACCTCGAGGCACCTCTTGTTGAGCTCAGCCCATGCGTCTATGTCCCTCTTGGTGTATGCCACCACTGTCGGGTTTCCCGTAGTGCCTGAAGACGCATGCATCCTTACGATCTTGGACTTCTCGACGGATATGAGCCCGAGCGGATAATTGTCGCGAAGATCGGTCTTTGTCGTGAAAGGGATCTTCCTAATGTCCTCAGGACGGAAGTTTGTGATGTCGATCCCTGCCTCCTTCAGCCTTCGCCTGTAGAAAGGCGAGTTCTCGTAGACCCTGGCAACGACTTCTTTAAGCCTCCTTGCCTGCAGTTCCTTGATCTGCTTTTTATCCATCGTATACGCTTGAATGGACATACTGGTCAGCTGGAATTATGGCGGAAACACCAATTTTATTCCTTTTGGCTAAGAATTCTCGACCACCGCCTGCCATACCTTAAAATACCATGCTGTCTTGGATGATCAGGGGGGATTTGATTGAAGGTTGCTCTTGTCAATCCTCCTGCACACCAAAGTTTCGAAATTCAGTCAGCGCTGGGCTTGAACGCGCCGCCCTTGGGGCTGGCTTACATCGGCGCCGTCCTTGAAAGGGACGGCTATGATGTGACCATAATTGATGCACCAATCTTATGCGAGTCACAAGAAGGCGTGATTAAAAAATTACAGTCGATGAAGCCAGATGTGATAGGAGTCACATCAACAACGCCAAATATAGGAGATTCTGTGAGTTTAATCACCAAAATCAAACAAAAGATGCCAGACGCAGTTACAGTACTCGGAGGATGTCACATCACATTCATGCCTGAGGAGACGATGGGCACGTGCCCTGCGATCGATGTCGGGGTGATCGGCGAAGGGGAAGCCACCATGCTGGAGCTCGTGCGCTCGATCGAGGGCAGGAGACCATTGGAAACAGTTGACGGGATTGCAATTAGGAAGGGGGGGAAGATCCGAAAGACCCGACCGCGTCGCCTTATCGAGGATCTTGACAAGCTCCCCTTCCCAGCCAGGCATTTGTTGCCGATGGACAATTACACAGCCCTTGGGGAAAGGACGCCCATAGGGAATGTGATCACGAGCAGGGGGTGCCCCTTCAGGTGCATATTCTGCGCTTCGTCTAGGCTCTATGGCAACACCTTCCGCGCGAGGAGCCCGGAGAATGTGTACGAGGAGATCAGTGAACTGGTAGACAGGTACAGGATAAATTTCTTTGAATTTGTAGACGACACATTCACAATAAACAAAAAGCGGTCTTTCCGATTGGCAGAGCTGCTCCGGAAACTCGACGTCTCCTGGGCATTCGGTTCTAGGGTGGACACAGTCTCCAGCGAAATTCTCCAGGCCTTCAGGCGAGCTGGGGCACTGATGTTCTACATGGGCATTGAGTCCGCCTCTGAGCGGGTCCTGCGCATAATGAAGAAGGGCATAACGCTGGGGCAAGTCAGATCAGCAATCTCCTCCGCCAAGAAAGCAGGTCTGGAGGTGACCGGATCGTTCATAATCGGGACTCCTGGAGAGAGCAAGGAGGAGGCGATGCAGACCATAAAATTCGCGATCCAATCGGGGATTGACTATGCGCAGTTCACGGCGATGACCCCGTACCCCGGAACGGAGGTTTATGATTTCGCCAAAGCGAACAGTCTCATCGAGACCGAAGACTGGTCGAAATACACCACGATCAAGCCGGTCATGCGGACTTTCGAGATGACTGCTGAGGAGATCCGCTCGCTAGTCTCGATGGCCTACAGGAAATTCTACCTACGGCCGAAGTTCTTGGTCATGCAGGTTGCCAAGAGGCGGATCCTCATGCTTAAGCCGATCCTAAAGCGGTACCTGGTGAAGAGGAGGTCCTGAGAAGCAAGGTTGCACAGGGAACTCGAGTAGCTTATTGACCATGCCATTATCCGCCAATCGACTTGATCAGCTCCTCCTTTAGGTCCCTCTGCAAAATCTGCTGGTAAGCGCTTACCGCCTTCGAGGATCTCTGTCCCAAGAGCTTCCTGCAGATCGAGGGGTCCCGCACAGTCTCCAGCAGCCGGATCGCGAAGGCATGCCTCCAACTGGCGACCCTTATCCTCCTCCCGAGGATCATCTCTGTGTACTTGTGGTTTATGTTGAGCGCCTGCCTGCGGGTCAGCCCGAAGATCCTTTCCTCTGCTTTCTTGTCCTTTGCATAGTCCTTGAGATATGGCAGTATCGAGGGCATTATCAGAACCTCGCGTGCATCCCCCTCCTGCCCTACACGGGCTATCCCATGCTGGAAATCAATGTCCCCTTTCCTAATCGAGATCAGCTCGGACGTCTTCATGCCTGTCGTCGGATAGAGGCTCATCAGGACGAAGTCCCTAAGGCTTATCTCCCTCTTCCTGTACAGGGACCTTATCCTGTCCAGGAACTCGCCGACTTCCGACCATGTTGGGACATCGTCAAGTTTCAGCTTTGCCATTTTTGATTACCATCATGCCTTCAGTCAGTTTATCTTTATCGCGTCTGAAACCTCTTTCATCCTGTCGCCTATCGTGAAGTCCAGATAGATCTTAACGGTCTCCAGCCTCGAGTGACCGATCAGCCTCCTGCAGAGCTCAATGTCCCTTGTCTTCTCGAGGATGCGTATCGCGTAGGCGTGGCGCAGGGCGTGGCTCCTGATGCGCCTGCCCAAAAACCTCTGCGTGTACCTGTGGGTTATGTTGAGCACTTGGCGCCTGCTCAGGTCGAATACCCTATCGCCCTGTACCTGCTTGAAGTACTCCTTGACAAATGTCTTCAGGTCCTGGCTGAGGATAGTCTGCCTGGCGAATTCGTCCTTCTTCTTCAGCTGGGTTATTGTAATGATGTTGGTCTCGAAGTCAAAGTCGGACTTCTTGAGGAGCAGGAGTTCAGACGTCCTTATCCCGGTCGTGGCGAGCAAGCCTATGACGCAGAGGTCCCTGAGCGGTGCCTCGCCTTGCCTGTAAGCCTTGATCATTGAGCCGACGAGGACCTCAACCTCCCTCCAGGACGGGACGTCCCTCAGCTCCAGCCTCTGCTTGGGCACGCATTACACCCTGTTTCCCTATTATGTCGGATCGGAGGGTATAAAATCTTTTCAAAGATCCAAAACAACATCGAACAAATCCATCAGCTTTCCAAGCTGCAGCCTTTCCTTATCGTTTATTCCAGACCCCTTGTCGCCGAAGAAACCCCCCCAGTAAGCAGTCCCAACAAATGTCATCGCCTGGGCCACTGCTTCACCGAGCAGCTCTGCGCTTCCGGACTGCAGGTAGATTGTAATGTCGTTCGCAAAAAGCACAGGCGTTGGCGATGCAATGTACTGTGATAAACATGGCTCGATCGCTAAGGCATTCTGCTTGGCCAGGCACACAACTTCTTCTGCGGTGGAACCTTCGAGTCGTGGTGCAACTATGCGCTTAGGCGCAGCGTATAGTATCCGCGCCCTTGTCGAAGCGGGAATGGCAAGCCGCCCGCCCACCTTTCTACCCCCCACGGGCTTCTCTTCCGGGGCCATGTCGATCACTGTTATTGCGCCGGGTCCTTCCGACTCGGCAGCCTCAGCCAGGAGGCGGCTTAGCAGGGCGGTCTTACCTCTCCCGACCTCCCCGCGTATCAGCGTCTTCTTGCCCTTGATCGCCGCGTAGCTAATCCCATTCAATTACGCCCCTCCTCTTCAGGGCCAAAATTACAAGATAGCCCATTAATGCCCCGGGGACGCTGCTCATCAGGAAAAAGACTGTGAACAGCTGCCACTGGGCAGTCAGCCCGAGAAATGGGGGCAACTGGGCTGCACCAATGGCTGGCGCAACCAGGAACGCGCTCAGCAAAGCCCCGATCGCTGTGCCCAACGGCTCTGTGAGGGCTACTGCGTCTTTCCTGACTAAATAATTGTAAACCAAACCGACCACCAATGCGCCTGGGATCCCACCAGGCAAGGCAAAAAAAGTGCCCGTCCCTATGCCTATCCGTATTATGCCGATCAGCCCGGCCACAATGCCCGCGTTAAGCGGACCGAGCAGGATTCCTGCAACCACATTTACCATATGTTGGAAAGGGAAGACCTTTGTTGGTCCCACTGGGAATGCCCCTGGGAAAATCGATAAAGAAACACCAAGCGCAACAAATATTGATGAAAGGACTAACCGGTAAGTTGGGGTTTTTAAATGCATTATTTTTTTATTCTTGTAATTAGGCTTTTTCTCAAGATTTTGCCTTTTTGAAGCCAAACAGCATGTCCCTCCGCTGGAATTGCCCAGATCAGGTTCAAAGGGTCGGCGACGGATCAAGTCACCCTCTCAGCCCCTTTCCAGGAGCTCCCCCTTTGCACTCCAACTTTCCTGTAAGTTTATAAGTATTCCTATTACCTGTTTATAGGGATGGCAAACATTTTTTATTTTAATAGTCAAAACATTTAAACTAGATAATAAAAATTTAAAATTTAGGATTTTTTACCATAATTATAATAAGGATTAATAATATTTAATATTATATGGCTTTTCTTATCTTGTTTAAGTTAGTGCTAACCAAATCAGCGAATATTAAAAATTTTTATAAAAATAAAAGTTATCTATATTTTAAAAAATAATACGAAAAAATTAATTTAAATTGGACGGTTTTAGCCCACCATCAAATCGCGTTCCCTGAGCGGAAGCCAATGTTTTAAGTGTCTCAGGGGGCGATAAGCGCACTGGGCTTTAGCGGTTGGGCAGGGATGAGTGAGAGGTCTATGCGACACGAAATATCCTTGCAGTTTCTGATGTTTGAGGGGGAATTAAATTTGAAGAATCGTCGCCCGGGGCCGCCGTTTTTATCATTTCCCAATCTAGGTGAGAATGGGAAATGGTGCAAAGGCGGGATCTGCTGAAATTTTTCCTTTTATTTTCTTATTATGGAAATTTTGGGAAATAAGAATTTTCGCGGGGGTTCTGAGGATTTAGGGGCGGCCTACAGGATCCCAAAAACATTTTTATTAAAAAATGATTAATATTTTAAATGAAAAAAATGCATTGGTATTCAGATTATTTTTTAATTTGCATTTTTATTTTCCAAAACGCTCCGCCCCCATTTTTGTAAATTAGTTTACTATGAACGCTAGAATCTAGATGCAAGTGAAAGAACTCTTGGTATCAGATATCTTGAGAGATTTGCTAAAAAACCATAAATTATTATATAACAAAAGCTACCATTAACACAGGCGAGTGCTATGGTCTTGACTTTCCAGGAGCTGCTTGGCGGATCGCGTGCAACCAAGGTCAACGCTACGCTCCCCTGGCAAGTCGCGTTCTATGGGCCTGGGCCGCCGCCCGTCGTGGCGGACGTGCTCACCAGCGCCCGGAGGGGGGCTTTTTACGAGGAGATTGTAAAGCTATCGGACATACGGCAGAGGCACGATGCCAGGGCCATACTCGTATCCCCCAGGAGGCGGATCGGTGTGGACGATGCCCGGTTGGCAACCTCTTTCGGAATATATGTGGTCCTGGACGGCGACCAGGATGGCTTGAGCATGGCCTCAAAAGGGGCCGACGTGGGCGAGGTCAACTCTCGCTTTGTTGAGGCAGCCCTGAAAAATAGGAGCAGGAGGGCGGCTTCGGATTGCAGGTCTGCCATAATCGAACTTCTCCGGGAAAAGTGGCTCACCCTTGGGGAGCTGGTCTCAAGTCTCCGCCTTTCTTTCGATGCCAGGACGGTGACCGCCCAGCTCAGGTCCCTTGCGAGGGGCGGCGGCGTGCGTCTGCTGGCAAGGACTGTGGAGGGCGAGGGCGTTTACGGGCTTCCCGGCATCCAGTACCCCGTGAGGGGGGACCTGTCAAGGCCGTCTAGGCTCGCGTACCTGGAGAGGGCAGCGATCGAGATGCTTTCTGGCTCTGACCGGCCCCTGACTTCGTCTGAGATGAGCGAAAGGCTCAATGTGAGCCAGCACCAGGTGAGATCGCTTATGAGAAAGTTGGCTGGAGCGCGAAAGGCAGCAAGGGCTGGCGATGGATGGGTTTTTTCAGGGAAAAAGTAACAAATTAATTTCGAAAATCGCCTAGATTAGGCAAAAATTGTTTATTTTTCAAAATTGGATTTTCAAACAGCTTAAAGGCGAAAAAAATCCCAAGCCTTAAAAAATATCCTTACAGAAGGTAATAATTGAATATGTGTGTGCAAACTTATGATGCCTGTCCATATCAACGACATTTACTATGAGCCAGAAAAACAATTTTGTGGACTGTACATAGCCTCAAAAATATCTATGCCTGAATTTGATCCTACTCTAGAACTCCTTAGGATATTGAATGAAAATAAGGTTTGTTTCTTAAGCATATCTTCCCACAGAAGCGAAGACACCGTTCATAACTTCATAACTTTAGACCTTACAGACGATCCTGAATTAAAAGAGTTGATTGTAAAACATATAAAAGAAAAATTTGGCAATCGGCTGGTATACTTCGAGTGCGCCGACTCCGGCGTCCCAGGGCTGATATACAACATGAACGGATACCCCGTGATCCTCAACTTATCGGGTCGCCCAATGCAGGTGGCTGCGATGACAACTTTGGGCTGGAAGAGCCTCGTGATGGGGATGATTAGGAGATACAAGGGCGACGCGATGCTGATGCTCTGGAACATGGGCAACGACTTCGGGGAGGCTCACGGGAGGACCCTTCTTGAGATGAAGGGGCTGAGCGACAGGCACCGGATCAGGATCGGGCTCGCGGTGCTCCAGGCGCTGGGCTGGGGGAATTTCGAGCTTGCAGAGTGCGACGAGTTCGGGAAAGTGGTGGTAATAAGGGCGAAAGAGAACTTCGAGGAGCTCATAACATGGGAGCTGCTCGACTACGAGAACCGCTTCCTCCTCGGGTTCTTTGTCGGGCTCGTGAGCAAGGTATTCGACAAGGCATGCAGGGGCACTGAAGTGAAGTGCATCAAGCTAGGAGACCCGTACTGCGAGTTCGTGATCAGGTGATCAAACAAGCGGCTCCGGACACGTGTCTGCCGAATACGGGATCTTCTCGACCTTGATAAGGAATTTCTGCCTGCTTGCCTTCACCTTCTCCAGGACTAGGCATTTTCCCCTCTCTGTTAGCGCGAAGACCGGGACAGCCGAACCAGCCTGAATCAGCGCCTTCCCCGCAGCCGCCTCCCTGATCCACTTGGATGCGCAACCCGACACCAAGTCCGCAACCTCGACCATCCTGAATGCATCCTCCTTACCGATCCCCGTCAAGTGGACTCCGAATATGAGCGCATCCGGGTGCTTTGCCCTTATCCTCTCGCCGTCTGCTGGGTCGGTTATAGTGACGGCAACATCCGAGCACCCCATCTGGTACGCAAGATCGGCCCCCTCGACTTGGTCGATCCTTGCGGTCTTTCGGTCCAGGACAGCCCCTCCTAGGGACTCTATCCTTTCGATGAGCCTTGGGATGGGCGAAGTCGAAACCAGCCCGGACATCCTCCCCCCTATCCCCTGGACCAGATCCGGGTTCGTAGCTATCACCGTCCCCGCTCCCTCGCAGACGATCACAGCCGCGCCAAAGATCTTCGCCCTGAGCCCTTGGCTTATCATTTCTGATGCGCCGAAGGTCACAAAGTCCTGCGATGACTCGAGCAGCCGGTCCCCAGTGCACATCCCATGCGATCTGATCCTGCCCTCAATGTTTTTGCGGACCTTCTCTGGGGTGATTATATCCACGGGGGTGGAGAACTTCTTCGCCAGCGGGCATTCCCTGATCATGGGCGGCCCGACCTCGATCACCAGCCCGCCCCTGACCACAACGCGGGACCTGCCTATCGCTTCAATCACGTGCTCGTCTTGATCGGGCATCTTTGCATCGAAAAGTTGATACACGCCTTCGGATAATATCTCTTTTGCCGATGAAGATAGTCATGCAAACCGATGGGAAAGATGAGGGCCCCTAGGGTATCTGAGG